>JAAYCX010000090.1 GCA_012729555.1 Acidobacteriota bacterium | reverse complement strand
TCGCGGCCCGGGAGGCGGGCTGCAGGGAGGTGCTCCTCATCGAGCGCGACCGGATCCTGGGGGGAATCCTGAACCAGTGCATCCACGACGGCTTCGGGCTGCACGCGTTCAAGGAGGCGCTCTCCGGCCCCGAGTACGCCGACCGATACATCCGCAGGCTGCCGGGCGCGGGGGTCGAGGTGATGGACAACACCATCGTCCTCTCCCTGTCGGCGGAGAGGGTCCTGGAGGTGAGCGCCCGCGGCGCACTCCGGCACATCGAGGCGGGCGCGGTGATCCTGGCCATGGGCTGCCGGGAGAGGACCCGGGGGGCGATCTCCATCCCGGGGCACCGCCCCGCGGGGGTCTACACCGCCGGCTCGGCCCAGAACTTCATCAACCTCGAAAACATCATGGTGGGCCGGAAGGTGTGCATCCTCGGCTCGGGCGACATCGGCCTGATCATGGCGCGGCGCATGACGCTCGAGGGGGCCCGCGTGGAGGCGGTGTTCGAGATCCTCCCCTATTCCAGCGGCCTGCCGCGCAACATCCAGCAGTGCCTCAACGACTACGACATCCCCCTCTTCCTCAACACCACCGTAACCGAGATCATCGGCAAGGGGCGGCTGGAGGCGATCCGGGTGGCGCAGGTGGACGGGGACCGGGTCCCGATCCCGGAGACCGAACGCACGGTCCCCTGCGACACGCTGCTCCTGTCGGTGGGGCTGATCCCGGAAAACGAGCTGACGGTCCAGGCCGGGGTGGCGATCGACCCGGTCACGGGGGGGGCGCTGGTGGACGACACGTTCATGACCGGAGTCCCGGGCATTTTCGCCTGCGGCAACGTGCTGCACGTGCACGACCTGGCCGACTGGGTGTCGGTGGAGGCGGAGGAGGCGGGGCGGTTCGCGGCCGCCTACGTGCAGGACCGGCGCGAGGAGCCCCGGCGGCGGACCCCGGTCCGCGCGGGGGAGGGGGTGCGCTACGTCCTCCCCCAGACCGTTTCGGGCGAGCGGGACTTCATCCTCTCCCTGCGCGTGACCGCCCCGTGGCGCGACAGGACGGTCGTGATCCGGGACGGGGGAGGGAGGACGATCCGGAAGAAGAAGATGATGCGGCTGCACCCCGCGGAGATGATCCGGATCCCGGTCAAGAAGGGGGCCGGCGCGGACGGTTCCCCCCTGGAGGTGTCGGTAGAATGATCAAGAAAGAGTATACGTGCGTGCTCTGTCCCAACGGCTGCCCCCTGGTGGCCTACGTGGACGACGACGAAACCCCCGTGATCGCCAAGGTCGAGGGGAGCGTGTGCCCGAAGGGGGAGGATTGGGTGCGGCAGGAGATCCTGAACCCCATGCGCACGATCAGTTCGAGCGTGCGGGTGCGGGGGGGGGATGCCCCCCTGGCGAGCGTCCGGACCGACCGCCCCATCCCGCTTGCCCGGATCATGGACGTCATGGAGGAGATCCGGAAGGTCACGGTCGACGCCCCCGTGGAGATCGGGGCTGTGGTCCTCAGCCGGCCGGCCGGCTGCGACACCGACATCATCGTCACCCGGAGCGTCCGCAGACCTTCGTAGGGGCCGGGAGGGGCTTGATTGGCGCCGTGGTATACGCCAGACTTGCAGGTTGAGGATCCGGAATGGACATCATCAGGGAGAAGTACCTGGGGATCGAGGGGGTCCGGACCGTCGCCGTCATGGCCGACCCGGCGTGCCGCCCGGAATGGAGGGGGAATTTCCCCCCGCTCCTCGAGCATGTATGGCGCCTCCACCGGCCGGACCTGTTCCTGGTTGCGGGGGACCTGGCGGTCCACGCCACGCGCCGGGAATACCGGGCCATCCTCCGCGCCCTCGATCCGTACCCGGCGATGCTGGCCGCGGTCCCGGGGGACCACGACCGGCCGCTCGCGGAGTTCGTGCGCCATTTCGGCCCGACGCGCAAGGTCGTGGACGTGGGCCGTTGGCGCTTTGTCGGGCTCAACACCTCCGACCGGACCTTCCGCCGGAGCGAGGCGGCGTTTCTCGAGCAGCACCTCCGGCCCGGCACCCTGATCTTTTCCCACGTCCCCCCGCGGGTGGAGGGGTGGGGGTTTCACAGCCTCCCGCCGGTCTATTCCGACCGTTTCCTGGCCCTGCTCCGGCGCCACCGGAGGAGGATCCGGGCCGCCTTCTTCGGGCACATCCACGGCTATTCCCGGCGCGAAAGCTCCGGCGTCCCCCTCTTCGCCACCGGCGGCGCGGCGGAGTCGTACGCGGTCAGGGGCAACCGCTACGACGGCCCCGGGATCTTCCAGATGATGATCTTCAAGCCCGCGACCGGCAGGATCTCCCTTTGTAAACTCCCCCGCTAGGGTTTCGGGTACCTGGCCGTCCGGCCGTCCCGGATGACGCCGTGCCAGGAGAGGCCGAAGCCGAAGTCGTAGGCGTTCCCCTCCGTATCCACGTGGCACTTCATGTCGAAGGGGACGTCCTCGTCCTGCCGCTCCACCTCCGCCATGTCCGCCGGCATCCCGATTGGGAGGAGGCCCGACGGCTCGGCCGCGCCCGAAACGATCTCCATCAGCGCCTGGTCCTGGATGCCCAGACAGAGCAGGATCGCGTCCGCCTCCCGTTCGAATTCGGCGAACACCATCGGGTTGGACACCCGCACGGCGACCACGACCGGCTTCGGTCCCATCGCCCGCCGCGCGGCCAGGATCGTCTCCAGGTCGCGCTCGTTGGCCGCCCGGGCGGTCCTGCCCCGGTAGGAGCGGTCGGTGGAGGTTTCCAGCGGGTCTCCCCCTGCCAGGCTGCGGGCGCGCGCGGCCGTCGCCCGGTAGGGGCGGTACTGCAGCGTGATGGGGCGATAACCGTTTCTTCCCCGCCGGGCGTCTTCGGCCGAGTAGCCGGACCCCCCCTCGGGGCTGTCGACGACGACGAGGGCGAAATCGGCCGCGGTGGGGTCGTCCGTCACCCGGAAATACTTCTCCGCGATCGCCCGGCTGACGGGGTAGTCGAGCTTGGCGGGCTCCTCCCGGCCGAGGAAGCCCCGGCGCGCGGGGGTGAATTTCATGGGGAGGTAGACGGTCTTCCCCCGGGCGGCCGGGAGCGCCGCGGCGCGGTTTTTCACCATCACGACGGAGCGGAGCTGCGCGGCATACCCCGCTCGCACGAAATCGGGGCTGCCGACGGTGCGGGCGGTTGCGCCGGGGTCGAGGTAGGGGTTTTCGAACAGCCCCACGCGGAAGATGTTGGTGAGGAGGCGCACGGCCGATTGTTCCATCCTGGCCCGCATCCACTCCTCGCCGTGTTCGGCGACCCCCATCCGCCAGGCTTCGAGCACGGGCCCGGCCTCGTTGTTCCCCCCGAACTGGTCCACCCCCGCCATCAGGATCTTATAATGCCTCTGGGCGACGGTGAGGGCTTCCGCTCCCCAGGGGGTCGTGCCGAAGCCGTCGACGGCGCGGGCGTCGCGGGTGACGCCCCAGTCGGTGCAGACCACCCCGTCGTAGCCCGCTTCCGTGCGCAGCAGGCGGTCGATGATGTAGCGGCTGTAGCTGTTCCCCACGTTTTCCCCGCCGGGGTCGATCCCGTGGGAGATGGTGTAGTAGGGCATCACGGCGGAAGCCCGGCGGGTCGGCCCCTCGAGCCGGAAGGCCCCCTCGAGGAAGGGGACGAGGTGCCGGGCGAAGTTGCCGCCGGGGTAGACGGCGTATTTGCCGAAGGCGTAGTGGGCGTCGCGCCCCCCCTCCCCGGTCCCCCCGCCCGGCCAGTGCTTGACCATGGTGTTGACGCTCGTGTAGCCCCACCCCTCCTCGATCTCCTCCGCGCCGGTGGAAGTCTGGAAACCGTCCACGTAGGCGCGCGCCAGGTCGGCGGCGAGCCGGGGGTGCTCGCCGAAGGTGCCGCTCACCCGGCTCCAGCGCGGGTCGGTCGCCAGGTCGACCTGGGGCGAGAGGGCGGTGGCGATCCCCAGGGCGCGGTACTCCCGCGCGGCGATGCTGCCGAATTCCCGGACCAGGCCGGGGTCGAAGGCGGCGGCCATTCCCAGCGAGGAGGGCCACATGGAGATCCGGCCCCCCGCCCCGGCGTTGTATTCGGCGTCGGCGACCGGGAGGTGGCGCGGATCGGAGCTGACGTTGGCCGGGATGCCGGGGGGGACGCTCTCGCACAGTGCCTGGAGGTTGTTGTTCCACCCCGCCGCGGTCTCGGGGTCGGCGATCGAGGTGACCAGGACGTGGCGCACGTTGTCCTCGCGGAGGAACCGGACCTGGTCTTCGGTGAGATCGGGGGCCGGTACCGCCTGGTGGCTGCTGTAGAGCATCAGGCCGGCGATCTGCTCGATCGTCATCCGCGCCGCGAGGTCGCGCGCCCGCTCCCGGGCGGGGAGGCGCCAGTCCTCGTACGGGTCGAGTGCGCCGCTTTGGTTGAGGTCCTTGAAGGCGAAGCGGTTTTCGGTTACCAGCTTCACCCCCGAGGCCGGGGCGTAGGCCAGGGTGCGTCCCCCGTTGTTATGGACGACGCGGAAGGAGCCGGTGTCGGTCTCGCTCCAGCGGGAGCAGCCGGCGGCGGCCAGGCAGGCCGCCAGGAGGAATGCGGCCAGGGGGACAGAGGTTCTATTCATGGTTCGCTCCCGCCTTACAGCTTCTTTACGTACTGCTGGTGGTTGGCCGCCTCGAACATGAAGATCGGGGTGTCGATCCTCTTGAAGACCACGGGGCAGTGTTCCACCCCCCTGGGGACGAAGAGGAGGCAGGTTTTGGTGAGGGTGTGCGTCTCCCCCCCGATGTGGAACTCGATCTCGCCGCAGAGGTCGCGCGGGTAGTTCCGGTTGGTCCCCGCGAAGCCGATGACCTCGTCGAAATCGTGGCTGTGGGGGATCTCGATCGCCACCGGCTTTCCGCCCGGAAGGCCCCAGAGGATCTCGCACCCGGCGAAGAGGGAACAGCCGGGCACGATCGAATCCATGATGCCCAGCAGCATGGTGCGGTCGAGCGTCTTCCCCTCCCTGGCCTGGTCCTCCATCGACCTCACCCAGGCCTCCGGCTCCGGGGGCATCAGGTCTTCGGTGACGATGTATTTGCCGTACTTGGATTCGGTCATGGGTGACTCCTCCCGGTGGTGCGGCCCGCGGGCCGGTTACAGTCTGCCCCCTGCTTCGAGGTCGGCGACCAGGTCCCGGACCGACTGGGCCGGGTCGGACTGGGGGGGGTAGACCCGGTCGAACCCGAGCCGTCTGAAGGCGGCCTCGTCGTCCCGGAAGTTGCGGGCGCCGATCCCGAGAATGCCGCCGATGTAGAGCAGGATGCCGCCGATGCCCGCCTCGGTGCACTTCTCCCGGAAACCCTCCAGGTCCATCCGCGCCATCCCGTACAGCGAGGTGATCATGATGGCGTCGGCGCCGTTCTTCGCCGCCGCCTGGATGAACTCCTCGGGCGGGGTCTGGGCCCCCAGGGCGATCACCCGGACGCCGCGCTCGCGCAGGACGCAGGAGAGAAACTTGGTGCCGATGACGTGCGAATCGACGCCGACGGTCCCCGTCACCACCACCGGGCGGCGCGACAGGGCGAGAGTCCGGGGCTCCGCCTCCGCCCGGTCCACGGTGCCGTGGACGGCGCCCTCGGCCAGGGCCCAGAAATCGGCTACCGAGGTCTTCATGTCGAGCCTCGACCCTTCCGCCAGTTCCCGCTCCCGCATCTTCTCGTCGTTGTACTCCCGGACCTCCGGCGGAATCGGGAGGTTCCCGTACTTGATGTAGCGGCACGCACCCAGGAGGTCGCGGGCCCCCAGGACCTGGTCCTTGGGGTAGATGTTGATGGAGAAGGGGGAGTCGAGCACCCCCTCGTCGATGGCGCGGACCGTGCCGACGGCGACGTCGCCCTCCCCCATCTCGATCACGCGGTCGAGGATGGCCGTCACCGCCAGCTCCGCCATCCGCTCCTCCTGCCGGATCGAGTCCGAATCGGGCTCGAACCGCTGCTGCCGCATCATGTTGAAGATCCAGTGGGCCGAGCGGTAGGTCTGGACGTGGCTTTCGATGCTCGGGACCCCCAGCGCCTCGTCGACCGTCTTGACCGAGCAGGCGGCCAGGGGCGTCATGGCGGCGACCATGGCGGTGTAGTTGATGTAGGCGAACGCCCTGCCGATGTCCTGGGGGAAGGGGAAGAGGGAGGACTGGTTCCCGATCACGCCGGGGATGACGGTGTCGTGGTAGCCGAACCGGTCCAGGTATTTCCGGAACAGCCGCTCCGAGACCCGGATGTCGGCGATGTCCTGGGCGATGTTCCCCTGGAAGTTGGTCAGGGGGACGACGCTTTGGACCCCCTGGCAGGCGCTCACGAGCGCCTCGATGATCTGGGTCGCCATGTTGACGTACATCGGGACGACGCCGTTCGGGAGCCAGCCGTGCGTGTCGGTGCCGATGACGACGCCGCGGTCGGCGTAGCAGCCGATCAGCCGGCCGAGGTACTGGGCGGTCTCGATGCACTCCTCCGGGGTCGCCGTCTTGTCGTACCCGCCGATCCACCCGAAGAAGCTGTTGGGCATCGCCGTCATGCCGGAGGCGAAGGCGATTTCGCCGACGAAGCTGTTGGCGACGCGCGAACTGCGGGGGTCGAAGGCGCCGTCGCACGATTCCACCACCCGCCGGGTGACGGCGACGCCGTGGTTGATGATGGGGTAGCCGTTCAGCTTGGCCTTCCCGGTCCGGATGCTCTCCTCGAGCCCCTTCTGCGCCTTCTCGAGCTGCAGGTTGCGGGTGTAGGAATCGGTGGTGAAGGGGAAGAGCCGGACACCGGCGCCGTTCATCGCCCGGAGGAGCCGGATCTCCTCCTCGACGACGGGGACCCCGGAGCGGGGGAAGAGGCCGATCGTGCCCGAGGCCCGGTAGCCGGCCAGGACCTTCGTGAAATTCTTCCCCTCCGGCATTTTCCGCTGATATTCGGCCGCCTCGTCGAGGTCGACCTCCCGCCCCGTCGGCCAGGCCGACAGGACCTCCCGGCGCCTGCGGGCGAAAGCCGCGTCGTCGATCCGCTCCTGCCTGACTCTGATCATGGCCTTTCTCCGTTCTACTTTTTAATGTCGCATTTCAGCCCGTACGATTCGATGATGGTTTTCGCCCGCTCCAGCGCTTCGGGTGCGGGGCTCTCCACCTCCGGGAGCGGGTACTCCTTCCCCAGCATCCGGTATTTGCTCTCCCCGTAATGGTGGTAGGGGAGGAGGTGGACCTCGGCGCCGGCGGCCAGGCGCGCGACGAGGGCGCCCGTGGCCGCGAGGTTTTCATCGGTGTCGTTGCAGCCGGGGACCAGCGGCAGGCGCACCACCAGCGGGACCCCGCGCGCGACCGTCAGCTCGAGGTTCCGGAGGATGGGCCCGTTCGACCGCCCGCACAGCTTCCGGTGCTCCGCCGGGTCCAGGTGCTTCAGGTCGAAGTAGACCAGGTCGCTTTCCCGGAGCACCGTTTCCATCGCTTCGGGGCTCCCCCAGCCGGAGGTGTCGGCGCAGGTGTGGATCCCCTCCGCCCGGCAGCGCCGGAAGAGGGCGGCGACGAATTCGGGCTGGCCGAGGACCTCCCCGCCGGAGCAGGTGACGCCGCCCCCCGAGACTTCGTAGTAGTCCCGGTCCCTTTTGACGACGCTCCAGACCTCCTCGACCGTCATTTTCCTGCCCGACAGCGCGAGCGCCCCCGGCAGGCACGCCGCGACGCAGCTGCCGCAGCGGCTGCACCCGTTCCGGTCGATGAGGATGCCGTCGTCGGTGAGGGTGATGGCCCCCTCGGGGCAGGCGGCGACGCAGGTCCCGCAGCGGCGGCAGGAGGTGTAGCGCCAGGTCACCTCGGGGAGCGGGTCGAGCGACTCGGGGTTGCTGCACCAGATGCAGGAGAGGGGGCACCCCTTGAGGAAGACGGTGGTGCGCACCCCGGGCCCGTCGTCGATGCTGTATCGCTGGATATTGAAAACCATGCCTTCGACCGCACTCATCGGACGGGCCTTTCGCGCTATCGGCCGGGAGCGCCGCGGCGCCCCCGGCCCGGATCGATCAGAGGCGGTCGTGCATGGAGCGCTCGACGATCTCGTTCTGCAGCTCGGGCGGCAGGTCGATGAAATAGGCGCTGTAGCCGCCGACCCGGACCAGGAGGTTCTTGTGCTCGGCCGGGTTCTTCCGGGCGTCGAGGAGCTCCTCGCGGCTGTGGATGTTGAACTGGATGTGCCACCCCCCCCGCTTCATGAAGGCCTTGACCAGCCAGGAGAGCTTTTCGAGCTTTTCCTCCGTGTTGAGGACCGATTTGGAGAACTTCATGTTCATGGCGTAACCGCAGAATTCCCGCGCGTAGGGCCCGTTGGTCGCCGAGTTGATGGCCGCGGTCGGGCCGTTGACGTCCATGCCGGGCATGACGGAGCAGGCGGCGTCGTTGACGGGGGTCCCCGCGCGCCGGCCGTTGGGGAGGGCGCCGACGGCCTTGCCGATCGCCACGTGCCCGGCCGCCGCCCCGATGAAGAGGATCGGCTTTTTGCCCGTGATCGGGTCGATCCACCGCTGCATGATCTCCGGGACCTCCGTGGAGAGCCGGTCGTAGATGGCGTCGACGTACTCGTCGTCGTTGCCGTACTTGGGCGCGTTGAGACACATCTGGTGAAGCGCGTCGTGCCCTTCCCAGTTCCGCGCGCAGGCCTCGAGCAACCGCTCCATCGTGACCTTTTTCTCGTCGAAGACCAGTTTTTTGATCGCCGCGAGGCTGTCGGCGATGTCGACCATCCCGCGGCTGCCGAGCCAGGAGGTCCTCCCCTCGGGGTAGCGCGCCCCCCCCTCCTTCGGGGTGAGCCCTTCGCGGATCGAGTCCTCGAACTGCATGGCGCAGCGCAGCCCGCTCATCGGGCCGTCGGCGACCTCGGTGCAGAGGGTGAGGACCTTGATCCGGTGCAGCACCGGGACGAAATACTCCAGCTGCCGCAGGTAGGCGCCGAGGACGTCGTCGAAGCTGGTGAAGGTCTTCGGGTCCCCCGTTTTCGGGCCGAGCTGCTTTTGCGTCCGGGGGTCGAAGCCGTCGTTGAGGGCGAGTTCGAGCAGCTTGATCTGGTTGATGTTGTGCCCCCCGCCGAGGTGTTCCATGCAGTCGAGGTGGTAGCCGAGGCAGCCGCTGGCGTTCCAGTCGCAGGCGTCCTCGAGCGGGACCCCCCGGTCGAGATAGCGCCGCGTCCCCAGCGCGTCGTTCAGGAACGCGGGGTTGCCCCCGCCGAACTCGACGTTGCATCTCAGGGCGTGCAGGAGGAAGCGCGGGTCCATGCCGGGGTTGTAGCGGATGTAGATGGCGGGCTCGGAGAGCTTGACCTGCGCCATCGCTTCCAGCACCAGCCAGGAGACCTCGTTGGTGAGGTCTCGCCCCTCCGCGTCCACCCCGCACAGGGTGATGTTGGGAAGGAGCGAGCCGGGGGCCGCGCGCTGGGAGCGGGGGATGGTCACCAGGTTCTCGCACTCGCGGATCTTCAGCCAGAGGGCGCCGAGGAGTTCGGCCGCCCCCTGGGGCGTGATCTTCCCCTCGGCCTTGTCCTTCTCGTAGTAGGGGTTGAGGATCTGGTCGAGCCGCCCGATCGGGACCTCGGGCCGGTCGGAGCTTTCCTTCCAGCAGACGAGGTGGTAGAGGCGCACGCACTGGACCGCCTCGAAGAAGTCGCGCGGCGGTTCGGCCGGGCAGCGTTCGCACGCCTCGGCGATGCGCAGCAGTTCCGCCTTGCGCCAGCCCCGCGTTTCCTTCGCCGCCTGCGAGCGCGCGAGCGACGCGTGCCGCTCGGCGTACCGGATGAAGGCGCGGCAGGAAATGATGCAGGCCTCGAGCAGCCAGTATTTGCGCAAAAACTGGGCCGAGCCGTGGGAGCGCTCGTCCCCCTCGAGCATCATCCGCTCCCGCTCCTTTTGGCACAGCCCGATGACGTGGTTGAGCCCGACCCCGATGCACCGGGCGCTGACCTGGGCCACCCCCCCGCCGTAGGCGCTGTAATTCTGGAACAGGCCGCGGTCCATCTTGTAGCGGACCCCGCGCCCCTCGAACACGCACCCGGTGTCGAAGAGGAGGTCGAACACCTCGGGTCCCATGTCGTACTCGAGGGCGGCGTTGACGGTGCTGACCCCGGGGATATGCCCGATCCAATACTCGGCGTCCGCCCGGAGCGCCTCGAGGTCCCCGGGCGTGATCTTCGTCGATTCGGTGTCGCTCGTCTTGCGGGCGAATTTCCCCTTCTCGCACATCTCGAGGATTTCGCGCGGCTTCATGGCGCAGAGGGTGCCGTTCCCCCGGATGAACTTGGTCAGCGACCCGACCACGATTTCCCCGTCCCGGATGACGACGGGGCATTCCAGCAGCCGTTTCTCGAGCGCCTTGGCCCAGCGGATGTCCAGCGGGAGCCCCTCGGTCTCCCGCCACGACTCGGTGAACAGGAGGGTGTCGTCCACGTAGACCTGCGGTTCGGCCTCCTCCCACTCCCGCTTCAGTTTCTGGAGCCTGGGGGTGAGGACCTGGACCTTGCGGATTTCACCGGGGTCGACCCCGGTTTCGTTGGTGGACATATCCAATCCCGCCTTTTCTGCCATTTTTCCCCTCTTCAGTTTTCGTCGTAGGCCCGGGAGACGATGTCCGTCACCCGCTCCCGCGTGGCCGGCACCGGCGAAGTCCCCCGCCCGAAAAGCCGGGTGAGCCCCTGCTGCATCATCTCGACCCCTTCCGGCACCACGGCCAGGATCTCCGCCTTGTCGAGGCCGAAGGACTTGAGGTTTGGAAGCCCGATCTTCTTCATGAGGGCCTGAACCGTCGTGCGCGCCGCCGCCCCGATCTCCGCGGGGGAGGCGCCGGCCGGGATTTCGGCCCCGAGGCACTCGGCGACGTAGCGGACCTTTTCGGGCACCGCCTCGGCGACCGCCTCCAGCACCTGCGGCAGGCAGGAGGCGCAGCCGTTGCCGTGCGGCACGTGAAATTTCGCTCCCAGGGTTTTTCCGATGTCGTGGGCCAGGTGGCACAGGGGGCCGGACATCGACATCCCCCCCAGCGTGGACGCCAGCATCATCCCCTCGCGCGCCTCCATGTCGGACCCGTTCTCGTAGGCCCGGACCAGGTATTTGCCGATCAGGCGGAGCGCCTCCCGGCCGGTGATCTCCGCGAAGCTGTTCGACAGCGCCGAGGTGTACGACTCGGCCGCGTGGCAGAGGGCGTCCATCCCGGTCGCCGCGGTGACGGCCGGGGGGAGGCCGACCGTCAGTTCGGGGTCCACGATGCCGAGGTCGATTCGGCACCCCACCCCCGCGATGTTGGTCTTGATCCCCTTTTTCGTGTCGGTGATTACCCCGCCCGGAGTCGTCTCGCTCCCCGTCCCCGCGGTGGTGGGGATGACGACCAGCGGCTTGCTCGGCCGGGTGACGACCCCTTCGCGCCCGAAGTACTGGCTGATGGGCGGCGGGTTGGTCAAGAGGAGCTTCGCCCCCTTCGCGGTGTCGAGCGAACTCCCCCCCCCGAGGCCGACGACCCCGTCGACCCCCTCCCGCACGCCGAGGGCCCCGGCCTCCTCCACCATCCAGTCCGGGGGGTCGGCTTCGACGCGGTCGAAGCGGACCACCTCGATCCCCGCGGCCTCGATGACCCCGACGATTTTGTCGGCGATGCCGGCATCCCGGATCCCCGGATCGTAGACCACCAGGACCCTGGTGCAGCCGAGGCCCTTGAGTTTTTCCCCTGTCAGCCCGGCCGACCCGGGGCCGAAAAGAATCGGGTTGGGACTGGAAAATACGCTCTGCATGCGATCGTCTCCTTCAAGTGATGGTAGCGCGCGGGGCTTCCCCGCGCAATGCGCCGGGTGTCAGTCCAGGGCTATCTGTTCTTTCCAGAAGGTGTTGGGCGTTTCCGAAAGGTGGATCCACACGTGCTTCTGGTAGGTGTATTCGTCCAGAACCAGGATGGAGTTCTCCTTGGTCCAGCCCGATTCCTTCTGCCCCCCCCAGGGGGTTTCGCTGACGATGGCCAGGTGCTGGTTGATCCAGGCCGTCCCCACCTTCAACCGGTCGACGAGCAGCATCCCCTTGCGGTAGTCGCCGGTCCAGACCGAGGCGCAGAGGCCGTAGCGGCTGTCGTTGGCGCGCTCGACCGCCTCTTCGGCGCTCCCTACCTTCATGACGCCGACCACGGGGGCGAAGATCTCCTCCTGCATCAGTTCGATCGAGTTGTCGTGGACCTCGAAGATGGTGGGCATGACGAAGGCGCCGTCCTTCGTCCGGGGGGTGTTCGGGCGCTCCCCCCCGAGGAGGAGTCTGGCTCCCTGCTCCTTCGCCCGCGCGATATGCCTTTCGGCGTTATCGCGGCAGGCGTTGTAGGCGAGCGGGCCCATCATGGTGTCCGGGTCCATCGGGTCGCCGACGGTGATCCGTCCGGCGGCCGCCACGAATTTTTCGACGAACCGGTCGTAGATCCCCGCCTCGACGTAGAACCTGCTCGGGGAGCCGCAGTTCTGCCCGGAGTTGAAGAAGGCGGCGTAGGCGGCGCCTTCGACCGCCCCGTCCAGGTTGGCGTCGTCGAGCACGATCATCGGGTTCTTCCCCCCGAGTTCGGCCCCGACCGGCATGACCTTCCGGCTGGCCAGTTCGAGGATGCGCTTGCCGACGAAGGAGTCCCCGGTGAAGTTGATCTTGTCGACGCCGGGGTGGCGCACGATTGCCTCCCCCACGGTGGAACCGGGCCCGGACAGAATGTTGATGACGCCGGGGGGGAAGCCCGCCTCGACGGCGTATTCGCCCAGCTTCAGGACCGTCAGCGGGGCGCAGGAGGGGGGCTTCAGGAGCACCGTGTTGCCGCAGATCAGGGCGGGCGCCAGCTTGGAGACGGCGGTGACCAGGGGGAAGTTCCAGGGGGTGATCAGCCCCACCACCCCGATCGGCTCGCGCACCGTCATGACCCGGGCGTCCGGGTCGGCGCTGATGGTGTGTCCCGTCATGCTCCGGCCCAGTCCCGCCATGTACTCCAGCTCCGCCGGGGCGAAGGGGATGTCGAAGCGGCTGGTCTTGCTGATCGGGCCCCCGTACTGCATCGTCTCGAGCGGCACCAGTTCGTCCTGGTGCTCGCGCAGGATGGCCGCGAGCCGGATCAGGAGTTCGCTCCGGGCCCCGATATAGGTGCCCTTCCACCCCGGCAGCGCCCTCCGGGCGGCCGCGACCGCCAGCTCGACGTCCTCCTCGCCGCATTTGGGGACGACGGCGACTACGGTGTTGTCGGCCGGGTTGATGACCTCCATGGTCCCGCCCCGGACCGGCTGGACCAGTTTCCCGTCGATCAGAATCGTGTAAGTGTGTGCCATAGGCCCTCCTGTCGTGCCGTTTCCGTTCTAGACGTCGTAGTTGACGCAGACCAGCTTGAGGTCGGTGAACTCGGCCATGCCGTGCAGGCTCCCCTCCTTGCCGATCCCGCTTTCCTTGACACTGGTCCCCCACGGCATTTCGTTGGTCAGCATCTGGCAGTTGATGAAGACCGACCCGACGCGCAGGTCGTTGACCAGCTTCATCCCCCGGGCGATGTCGCCCGTCCAGACGTGGGCGCACAGGCCGAAGGGGGAGTCGTTGGCCAGCGCCACGATGTCGTCCCGGTCCGTGTATTTAAGGATGACGGCCACGGGGCCGAAGATCTCCTCCCGGGCGACGGTCATGTCGTGGGTGCAGTCGGCCAGGATCGCAGGCATCACGAAGAACCCTCCGGCGAGCGCCTCCGGCTTGTCCCCCCCGGAGACGAGGCGCGCCCCCTCCTCCACCCCCTTGCGGATGTAGCCTTCCACCCTGGCCTGGTGCTCCCGGCTGACGACGGGGCCCATGGTGACGCTCCGGTCGGCGGGGTTGCCGACCACGACGGTTTTGGCGTAGGCGACATATTTTTCGATGAAGGCGTCATACACCTTCTCGTGGACGTAATACCGGCCCGGCCCCGAGCAGTGCTGCCCGCTGTTGTTGAACTGCCTCCAGCCGAGGACCTTGAGCGCGGCGTCGAGGTCGGCGTCCTCCATGACGATGACGGGGTTGTTGCCGCCGAGCTCCATCACGCACTTCTTGCAGGTCCCGGCGGCGTCGGCCAGGATCCGCTTGCCCGATTCGCTGCTGCCGGTGAACCCGATCATGTCCACCCCGGGGTGGGTGACCAGGGCCGTGCCGACGCTCCCGCCCGGGCCGGTGATGATGTTGACGGCTCCCGGGGGCAGGTCGGACCGGGCGAAGATCTCGGCGAACTTCAGCCCGATCATCGAGTTGATGCTGGGGGGCTTGAGCACGCAGGTGTTGCCGACGGCCAGGGCGGGCGCGAGCTTGACCGCCGTCATGATGGTCGGGAGGTTCCAGGGGATGATGAAGCCCACCACCCCCGCCGGCTCCCTCTGCAGGTAGGACAGCGTCCCGTCCTTGACCGGGACGTGCTGCCCCATCAGGGTCGGCGCCGTCCCGGCGCAGTACTCGAACTTGTCCGCGGCCCCCATCGCCACCCCGAACGCGTCCCGGTAGGGGGTCCCGTGCTCCATCCCCTCCATGAGCGCCAGCTCCTCGGCGTGCTCCCGGACGAGGGCGGCGACCCGGACCAGGATCTTCGAGCGCTCCGCCTGGCTCTTTTTGGACCAGGCCGGGAAGGCGGCCCGGGCGGCTTGGACCGCCCTGTCCACGTCCGCCGCGTCCGCGAGCGGGACCCGGCCGATCTCCTCCCCCGTGGAGGGGTTCAGGGTGGCGAAGGTCCTGCCCGAAAGGGCGTCGACCCACTCCCCTCCGATGAACATCTTATGGCTCTGCATGGGATTTCCTCCTTAAAGGGCGAGCGCCCGGGGCGGCTTCTGTTGTATGTTATAAGAGCTTCTGCAACCGGCACTTTGAGCGGGAACTACCTTATCACAGGTGCCAAAATGATGTCTTCACCTAAGTGATCCGGGGCGCGGAGTCCGCCGCGGCCCGGCTTGCGCTGAATCGGGGAGGGTACAGATGCTTCTGGAGAACAGGGTGGCCCTGGTCACGGGGAGCGCCAACGGCATGGGCAGGGGAATCGCGCACCGGTTCGCCGACGAGGGGTGCGACCTCGTCATCAACGATCTCGACCAGGCCGCGTGCGAACGGGTGGCGGGCGAAATCCGGGCGAAGGGGCGCCGGGCGCTCGCAGCGAAGGCCGACATCACCCGCGGCGACGAGATCGAGGCGATGACGGCGGCGGCCATAGGGGAATTCGGGAAGATCGACATCCTGGTCAACAACGCCGGCGGCGTCCCGGGGACGGCGGGGCGCGGCAACTCCGACAACATCACCGAGGCGGAGTGGGACCGGGTGGTGGACCTGAACCTGAAGGGCCCCTTCCTGGTCACGATGTCGGTGCTCCCCCACATGAAGAAATCCGGGTACGGGAAGATCCTCTTCGTCTCCTCCATGGGGGCGGTGAGCCCCTGCGTTTCGGTCCTGCACTATCACACGGCCAAAGCGGGGGTGCTGGGGCTGGCGACCAACCTGGCCTTCGAGCTGGCCCCGCAGCGCATCTTCGTGAACGCCATCGTCCCCGGCCCGGTGGATACCACCTTCTGGGACGCGCTGGTGCCGGCCGGGCCGGAGCGCGAGGCGCTCTTCGACGCCATCGCGAAGAAGGAGGTCCCCCTGGAGCGGGTGGGGCGCCCCGACGACATCGCCGGCCCCGCCCTCTTCCTGGCTTCCGGGCTGAGCGACTACGTCACCGGCCAGGTGGTCTACGCCGCCGGCGGGCAGCCGCTCCTGGCCCACGGCGCCACCTTCAATATCGAAGCTTTTCTCATGAACCGGATGAAGAAGTAGCCGCCGGCGCGCCGGGGGGACCCATGAGACCGATCAGCCGCATCTTCCTCCCGCTTTTCGCGCTGGTCCCGGCCATGTTTGCCGCCGGGGCTGCCGGAGGCGCGGAACTCACCGAGGAGGAGATGCGCGATTTCCTCCTGACGGCGGAGGTGGTGCGCGCGATTCAGACCGGGAAGGGGACCACAAGCCCCTACCGGTTCACCCTCCGCAAGGGGGAGCGGGAGCACGACGCCTCCTTCCAGCCGGTCGACGAGCGGACGCCGCTCAAGCGCTTCGACGACGGAAAGACGGAGATCAATTTCCGCGATTCCTGGAAATACAACATCGCCGCCTATGAACTGGCGCGGCTGCTCGGACTGGGGGACATGATGCCGGTGACGGTGGAGCGCCGGTGGAAGCGGAAAACGGGGTCGTTGAGCTGGTGGCTGCCCGTGGTCATGGACGAGGAAAAGAGGCGGCGGGACCGCATCCCCCCCCCGGACCCGGCGGACTGGAACCGGCGGATGTTCAAGATGGCCGTGTTCTCCGAATGGGTCTATGACACCGACCGGAACCTCGGGAACATCCTCTACTCGAAGGACTGGCACGTCTGGATGATCGATTTCAGCCGGGCCTTCCGGCTCTACACCACCCTGCGCACCCCGGCAAACCTCGTCCGCTGCGAACGGCGGCTCCTGGAGAGGCTGCGGGAGCTCCGGCGCGCCGACGTCGAGGCCCGGGCCGGGCGGTGGCTCACCCGCCTGGAGATCGACGGGCTCATGGCGCGCCGGGACAGGATAGTGGAGCACTTCGACCGGCTGGTCCTCGAGAAGGGGGAGCGGGCGGTGCTCTACACCCATCCCTGAAGACCCCTCACTCCCGCGGCCGTTTTTTCTCCCGGGCATCCCCGCCAACCAGGTTGGGGGGCCTTTCCCCCCGGAGGCCGGCGAGGAGATTTTCGGCCGCCATCTCCGCCATGCGCGCGCGGGCGGAGACGGTCGCGCTCCCGATATGGGGGGTGAGGACGACGTCGTCCCGGGCGAGAAGGCCCGGGTGCACCTCCGGCTCCCTTTCGAAGACGTCGAGCGCCGCCCCGGCCGGCCGTCCCGCCGCGAGCGCCTCGACGAGCGCCGCTTCGTCCACGAGCGGCCCGCGGCCGGTGTTGATGAGACAGGCCGTCGGCTTCATCAGGGCGAGGGCGCGGGCGTCGATGAGGTGCCGGGTTTCCGGCGTCAGCGGGAGGTGGAGCGAGACGAAATCGGCCTCTGCCAGCAGCTCTTCGAGCGGGACCTTGCGCGCGCCCAGTTCGCTTTCGAGCCCGGGCCGCGGGGAGCGGTTGCAGTAGAGCACCTTCATGTCGAAGCCGCGCGCGCGGCGGGCCACGGCGCTCCCGATCCGGCCGGCGCCGACCACGCCCAGGGTGCGGCCGGCGACGTCCGCGCCGAGGAAGAGGAGGGGGCCCCAGTACCGGAAGCGCCCGGCGCGCAGGAACCGCTCCGCTTCCGGGATGCGGCGCGCCGCCGCGAAAAGGAGGGCCCAGGCCAGGTCGGCCGTGGCGTCGGTCAGGACCCCGGGGGTGTTGGTGACCATCACGCCGCGCGCGGAGGCCGCCCGGAGGTCGATGTTGTCAAAGCCCACGGCCATGTTGGCCACGATCCGGAGCTGCGGCCCCGCCGCGTCGAGCACTTCGGCGTCGATCCGGTCGGTCAGGAGGGCGAGGATCCCCGCCGCCCCCCGGACCCCCTCGAGCAGCTGCGCGCGCCCGAGGACGCGCTCCTCGGGGTTGATGCGGAAGTGCGGATGCGCCCCCGCGAGCAGGTCCAGGCCCGGTTGCGGGATCGGTTGGGTGACGAAAACATCCAGTTCCATGGCGACTCCTTCCTCCGCCCGGCCGGCGGGAGGGCATGCGATCACCCCGCCCGGCGCGGGGATCACTCGTATCGCAGCGCGTCCACGGGGTCGAGGCGCGCGGCCTTCACCGCCGGCCACAGGCCGAAGAGGATGCCGACGGCGGTGGAGACCCCCAGGCCCGACCCGACGGCCCAGGCGGGGGGGACGGCCGGCAGGTTGGGGACGAACCAGGACAGGACGAGGCCGAGGAGGCCGGCGATGAGGACCCCCAGCAGCCCCCCGATGGTGGTGAGCAGCGCCGCCTCGAGCAGAAACTGCCAGACGATGTCGCGGCGGCGTGCCCCCACCGCCTTGCGCACGCCGATCTCGCGCGTCCGCTGGGTGACCGACATCAGCATGATGTTCATGACCCCGACCCCCCCGACCAAAAGCCCAAGCCCGGAGATCGCCAGCGTGCCGGTCTGCACCAGCAGCGTGATCCGGTCGATCTGCCCGATGATCGAATCGGCGGTGCTGAGGGTGAAGTCCGATTCCTCGTCGGCGCCCAGTCCGCGCAGCCGGCGCAGTTCGCCCTCCACCTCGTCGAAGGCGGCGGCGCGCGCCCCGGGCCGGGCCTGGCAGTAGAGGACCACGGTTTCTAGGTCGGGGTAGCGCATCTCCACGATTTTGAGCGGGACCATGACCACGTTGTCCTGGCGGTTCTCCCCCAGAAACCCCCCCTTGCGCTTCTGGAACACGCCGGTCACGGTATAAAGGACTCCGTCGACCCGGATGCTTTTCCCCAGAGCGTCGCCGCCGGGGAAGAGGGAGACGGCGACGTTGGCCCCCAGGAGGCATACCTTCGCGCGCCGCCTCTCCTCCTCCCGGGTGTAGGCGCGGCCCGACTCCAGCTCGGCGTTGGTGACCCGGGCGAAGTTCCAGGTGGCCCCCTGCAGCTGCATATTGGTGTTTTCGATTCCGCGGTACCGCGCCGTGACGGCCCGGCCGCCGACCAGGTTCGGCACCAGGACCTGGGCCGCGGCGTCCTCGAGCGAGGGGCACGCCTCCGGGAGCAGGCGCGCAAACTCCGTCCGGAGCGGTTTGCGCGTCAGCTCCTCCGGCTTGATGGTGGGATTGCCGGGGTCCCCGTTGAGGTGGTAGGCGAAGATGTTGTCCGGGCCGAATTCCTGGAACAGCAACGCGATGTTGCGCCGCACCCCCACCAGGACCGACGCGACCAGGACCACGGTGACGATCCCGACGATGATGCCGAGGATGGTCAGCAGGGAGCGGAATCTGAACGCCAGGATGTTCGCGAGCGCGAAGTCGAGGTTTTCGCGGTTGAACCGGGCGGGGCGCGGGTCAGTTTTCATGGCGCAGCGCCTCCACCGGCGTCATCCGGGACGCGATCCAGGCGGGGAAGAAGCCGGCGCCGCACCCGATCAGGACGGAGATCCCGATCGCCAGCGCGGCGTAGACGCCGGAGACGGGTACGCTCTCCCCGAATGCCCTCCCCAGCCCGAGCGCCCCGACGAGGGAGAGGGCGAGCCCCGCGGCGCCGCCGAGGGCGGTGAGGATGGCCGATTCGAACAGGATTTCGGCGAAGATGTCACGGTTGCGCGCCCCCAGGGATTTGCGCACCCCGATCTCGCGCGTCCGCTCGGTCACGCTCACCAGCATCATGTTCATGACCACGATGCCGGCCACCAGCAGGGCCAGCGAACTGATGGGGATGACGGCGACCCCGACGATGCCGATGATGCGGAGGAGGAAGTCGCGGTCGGCCTCGGGGACCAGGATGTCGAAATCGTCGGGCTGCGCCGGCCGCAGGCGCCGCATGAGGCGCAGGGCCACGCGCGACCGCTCGAGCGACTCCTCGAGGGCGGCCGGGTTGCGGGGCTGCAGGTAGACGGTGACCGAGCGGCGGCTCCCCCACATCTTCTCGAAGGTCCCGATCGGCATGTAGGCGACCCGGTCGAGGGAGGAGCCGAAACTGGCCCCCTGCTTTTTCTGGACCCCGATGACCTCGAGAGCGCGCCCCCGGATCCGGAGGCTCCGTCCGATCGGGTCGCGGGCGGGGAAGAGTTCGTCGACCAGGTCCTGCCCGATGACGATGACGGGGGCCGAGCGCCGGCTTTCCGCCTCGGTGAAGAACCGTCCCGAGCCGAGTTCGATGTTGCGGATCGACTGGATTTCGGGGGTGGACCCGTTGATGGAGGCCGAGAGGAAGGTCCGGTTGCCCGCCCTGACGTCGGCGACGGCCGCCAGTCCCGGGGCCGCGCGGGCGTCTTCCCTCGTCCGCCGCACCAGGGCTTCGGCCTCCCGCCGGTAGAGCTCCGGGTTCCGCCGCAGCCTGTCGGCCAGCTCCTTGCGGCTCAGTCGGCCGGAGGCGGCGACGCGGGAAATGGTGTAGGCGTCCGCGCCGATGGTCTGGGCGGTGCTCCTGGCGGCGATCTCGCGGATGACCGCGAGGGTCGCGCCGATCAGGACGACGGCGGCGATCCCGATGACGATGCCGAAGATCGTGAGCGCCGAGCGGAGCTTGTGCGCCCAGAGGGTGCGGGCGGCGATCCGGAAGGAATTGCCGAGGGGGACGGCCCACCGCCGGATCTTCATTTTCCCCGCTTTTTCCGACATCGGTTCCCTTTCGGGCACGGGTGCGCCCCGGAGTCCGTCACACGTGGTTGCGCAGCCGCAGCTCGGCCGGGTGCGGGTTCAGGTACACCTGGTCCCGGAGATAGGCCTCGTCGTATTTGCGCACGTAGTGCCGGATCAGGGTGATCGGGACGACGAGGGGGAGCTGTTCCGTGCGGTAGAGATCGAGGATCTCCCCGAGTTCGGCCTTTTCACCGGGCGTCAGCCGCTTCTTGAAATACCCGGCCATGTGCATCAGCACGTTGGTGTTCTTTTTCGGGGTGGCCCGCAGTCTGAGCGCCTCCATCAGCAGCCGCTGGTAGTCGGCCAGGAGTCCGGGGAAGGGGACCCCCTTCGCCCCCGCGACCAGGCGCCCCATCTCCTGGTAGTGGCGGGTGCTGTGGGCCAGGATCAGCAGCTTGTGCCGCGCGTGAAACTCCACCAGCCCGCCGCGATCGGGCCCGCTCCCGGCGAAATCGCGCCAGCGGGCCACGGCGAAGAGGCGTTCGACGAAATTCTCGCGCAGCCCCGGGTCGTGCAGCCGCCCCTCCTCCTCGACCGGCAGGAGGGGGAAGCGCTCCATGAAGCGGCGGGCGAAGAGCCCGACCCCCTTGCGCACCGACATCCCCTTTTCGTCATAGACCTTGACCCGCTCCATCCCGCTGCTGGGGGAGTCGCTCTTGAAGATGAAGCCCATCAGCTCCTCCTTCTCGAGCTCCGCCACCCGCCGGTCGGCCCAGGCCAGCATCTGCCCGGTCTTGTCTTCCCGGGTGCGGTGGGTGACGAGGCGCGGAGCCTCGATCTCCCCCTCGAGCCGCATCGACTCCCGCGGCACGGGCATGCCGCACTCGACCTCGGGGCAGACGGGGACATAGTCGAGGTATCGGCCCAGCGTCCCGGTGAGGAAGCGGTCCAGCTTGTGCCCCCCGTCGTAGCGGACCTGGTTGCCCAGCAGGCAGGAACTGATCCCGATCTTGATTTTCATGCCCCTATTGTAAATCCGAGAAGGCGCCGCCGCAATCGGTCGATGAGTCAGGGTGGGCCCGGGCCGGCCCGCTTCCCGCGGCCGGGGGAGGCGGTCCGGGCGCAGGAATCCATTGCCAAGGGCGACAAAACGGGATTACAATGCAGCCAAATTGGGTTTTTGGGGGTTGCTCGTCCCGCCCGGACCCAGGGTCCGGCCGGCACGGAGGGATGAACTGCGAGGAGGGTGTGTATGACCAATCGAATGGTTCACGTATGTCTTAGAAGCAGCGTAGCGCTCTTCCTGTGCGCCGTCCTGTCGCTCGGGGTCCTGTGTGCACAGGGGACCCGCGGAACGATCGGGGGTTCGGTGCACGACCAGACGGAGGCCGTGGTCCCGAACGCGACGATCCAGCTGATCGACCGCGACAAGGCCATGACGGTCCAGACCGTGATCTCGAACGATAACGGGGATTATCGGTTCCTCGAGGTCGAGCCGTCCGTCTACG
The DNA here is from genome assembly GCA_012729555.1 of Acidobacteriota bacterium. Lineage (NCBI taxonomy): Bacteria > Pseudomonadati > Acidobacteriota > Acidobacteriota bacterium. Next base: position 146,927 of record JAAYCX010000090.1, on the reverse strand, counting down.
AGATCATCGCGGTGGCTCCCGGGTTTTCCGAGACCCGGATGCGCAACGTGAAGCTCGAGCCCAACCGCTCCCTGGTGATTCCCATCAAGCTCAGCGTCGCCGGCATGGCGCAGGTGATCACCGTCAGCGGCGCCCAGGTGCTGATCGAGACCGAGAGCGCCACGCTCGGCACGACGGTGGAGAACACCCGCCTCGAGGGGCTGCCGCTCGACGGCCGCAACGTGCTCGACCTGGCTTTCCTCCAGCCCGGGGTGGCTCCTTCGAACAACCCCAACCTCAGCACCTTCGGGCAGGGGCTGGGGATGAGCGTCAACGGCGGCCGGGGGGTGGAAAACAACGTCATGCTCGACGGGTCGAACAACAACGAGGTCGCCGTGGGCGGATCGACCGGGGCCCAGCCGCGCCCCGACGCCCTGCAGGAGTTCCGCATCCTCTCCTCGAACTTCGAGGCCGAGTTCGGCCGCAACTCCGGCTCCATCATCAACGTGGTCACCAAGAGCGGGACCAACGAGTACCACGGGAACGTGCGCGGCTTCTGGCGCCCGACGGTGCTGTCGTCCAAGAGATACTTCGACGAGGAACGCCGCAGGTTCGAGCGCAAGGATATCGGCGGCAATTTCGGCGGTCCGGTCTGGCTCCCCGGCATCTACAACGGGAAGAACCGCACCTTCTTCTTCGTCGATTACGAGATGCGGCGCCAGTTGATCGGTGACACCCGGGTCGTCACCGGGCTCCCCAGCCAGGCGGAGCGGCAGGGCGATTTCAGCGGGCTGGGCTACGACCTGATCGACCCGGCCACGGGAGAGCCCTTTCCCGGGAACGAGATCCCGTCCAACCGCATCTCCCCCATCGCGCAGTACTACCTGGACTTTTTCCCCGTCGGGGACGAAACCGGGAGCGCCAGCGTGGGGGCCAACGAGATCACCGACAACACCTACGTGACCTTCCGGATCGATCACCAGATCTCCAACAAGAACATGCTGAGCTTCAGCTCGAACATCTATGATTCGAGCGTGGAATCCCCCTTCGCCTTCGGCGGGGCCGACGTGCCCGGGTTCCCGGCGGCGGACAAGCGCCGCACGACCAATTACATCGTGCGCGACACCCATTTCTTCGGCCCCAACGTGGCCAACTCGCTCCTGCTGGCCTACGCCCGGAACAACCAGCCCGGGGTGGCGCCGGTGAACACCGATTCCCCGGCCGACATCGGTTTCGAGGCCGATTTCGTGGTGGACCCGGCCCTGGCCGGCCCCCCGTACATCTGGCTCTATGAAAGGAACCTCTTCCTGGGCAACTCCATCCAGGGGCCCCAGACCCGCGTGACCGAGAACTTCCAGATCCAGGAGGGACTCAGCTGGACGAAGGGGAACCACCGCTTCAAATTCGGGTTCGACGGGACCAAGTATCGGGGCGATCAGCTCTTCATGTTCATCAACCAGGGGATCCTGGCCTTCTCGAGCGAGTGGGGCGGGAACTCGACCGGCGACGACCTTGCCGATTTCATGATCGGCACCTCCACGGCGTGGCAGCAGTACGGGTCGAACGGGCTGCGCGATTTCCGCCAGCACATCGTCTCGTTCTTCGCCCAGGATACCTGGAAGATGGCCCGGGGGCTGACCCTGAACCTCGGCCTGCGCTACGAGTACAGCTCCCCCATCACCGACAAGTACGACCGGATGACGTTCTACCGGCCCGGGGTGACCTCGGAGCTGCTGGCTTCGGGAGAGCTGACCCAGATGGACGGCACCCCCATCATCCTCCCGGAAGGGGGGACGGCGCCGAACGGCCTCGTGTACATCGGCGACCCCGATCCGGTGCTGGGCGGGACGGTGCCGCGCGGCGGCGTCAACCGCGACATGAACAACTGGGCCCCCCGCTTCGGCCTGGCCTACACGCCGAAAGCGACCGATGGTCTGCTGGGACGCCTGTTCGGGGATGAGAAGACCGTCATCCGGACCGGCTTCGGGATCTACTACGGCGCCATCATCGGCGACACCGCGCTGCAGCAGTTGACGGCCACCGGCTACAGCAAGTCGGAAGCCTACTACGAGCCGTCGAGCGGGACGCTGGCCGACCCGTTCGCGCCCGATCCCTACCCGGAATACGGTTCCGGCTACTACGTCGAGGAGCCCGATCTCCCGGCCCTGCCGAACCCGTTCGCCAACATGACCGGGCCGGTCGAGGTCGCCGCGCCGCTCAGCCAGTTCGCGCGGCCGATCGACCCGAAGATCCGGACTCCCTACACCTACCAGTACAACCTGACGATCGAGCGCAAGCTCTGGGACAACTACCTCATGAGCCTGAGCTACGTGGGGAACCGGGGGGTGAAGCTCTACGCCGAGCGGCAGATCAACTACGCCTACGGCACCTTCATCCCGGCGCCCGCAGGGCTCGATATCCCCACCCCGACCACCAGCAGCTCCAACACCAACGCCCGGCGGGTCAACACCGACATCCGGCTGGGCCTGGACGAGTTCGCCTCGATCGGGTACTCCAACTACAACGCCTTCGAGGCCCAGCTGCAGAAGACCTACGGCGGGGGGATCACGTTCCAGCTCGCCTACACCTTCTCGAAGTCGATCTCGGACGCCGACAACTCCAGGGACAACCTGGATATCGTGGATCGCCGGATCACCCGCGGCCTCTCCTCCCAGGACGTTCCGCACCGCTTCGTGGGGAGCTGGATTTACGAGCTTCCGTTCGCGAAGAACCTCGGCACCCCGCTCCGGCGGGTCCTGGACGGCTGGAGCATCGGCGGGATCGTGACCTTCCAGTCCGGCACCCCGTTCTCGGTGAACAACCTGGGGAACACGGACGGGACCGGGGGCGCGGTGGTTTCCTACGCCGACCTGGGGGATTCGTTCGAGCAGGTGGACCCCCGCGCCAATGACAACCGGGCCTTCAACGAGGATGCCTTCGAGGCCTTCACCGTCGCCGACATCGCGACCGATTACCGGCGCGGCACCTCCCGGCGCAACCAGTTCCGGCTGCACAACGGGATCAACAACTGGGACCTCATCATCAGCAAGAAGACCCAGCTCTGGAACGAGACCTCGGGGCTGGAACTCCGGTTCGAGATGTTCAACGCCTTCAACCACGCGCAGTTCTCGAAGGCCGATCTGAACGTCGCAAACAAGGCGAGGGGGTCTTTCGGCAAATTCACCGACACGCGGGAATCGCGCGTGATCCAGCTGGGCGCCCGCATCAGCTTCTAGCCTGTCCCGTTCCGCGGCGCGCCGGACAGCCCCGGCGCGCCGCGGAACCCTTTTTCCCCTCCTCCTCTCCAGCGCCGCAAGGCCGTTCCCCCGGACTCACCGATGGTCCTTCCTGATCGCGCCAGGAAAACCGTGTCCGGAGGCCTGCCGGGTCAGCGGGAGAGGACGGTCAGACCTTCGGCCGCAGCGGCGTCGTCGAGCTTCTGGTCGAAGGAGGAAGAGGCGACGGCAAAGGCGAAGTGCTTCCAGTCGTCGGGGAAGGGTTCCGGGAGCAGATCGTACGGGGCGCGGGGCGGATGCGGTCTAGAACCCGTCCAGGACCGCGAGTCCCTTTTCGCGCACGATCCGGCGGCCGTGCTCGACGTCCTGCACCTTGAAGATGACGACGGCCTTGCCTCGGTCCCCCTCGAGCGAGGCGTAGAGGTATTCGATATTGACCTCGGTCTCCTGGAAGAGCTCCATGACCCGGGCCAGGGCGCCCGGGACGTCGGGGATCTCCACGGCCAGCACGTCCGTCATCCGGGCGGTGAAGCCGGCGTCGACGAGCGCCTTCATGGCGGCCTCCGGCCGGTCGACGATGACGCGGAGGATGCCGAAGTCGGCGGTGTCGGCGATGGAGATGGCGCGGATGCTGGCCCCCGCGTCGGCCATGGTGCGGGTGACCTTGGCCAGCCGTCCCGCGTTGTTTTCCAGAAACACCGATATCTGCTTGATCTCCACGATTGCCTCCTCCTCCCCGGCCGCCCGGCCGCTAGAGTGTACGCTTGTCCACGACCCGTTTCGCCTTCCCGACCGAGCGTTCGATCGTTTTCGGCTCCACGAGCTTGACCTTCATCATCACGCCCAGGGTCGATTTCATCACCCCCTCGATCCGGGTCCGCAGGGTTTCCAGGGTCCGGGTCTCGTCCGAGAAGAGCTCCTTCTTCACCTCCACCTGCAGTTCCACCTCGTCGAGGTGGGTGGGGCCGCGGTCGACGACGATGAGGTAGTGGGGGTCGGTCCCCTCGATCTCGATCAGGGCGTGCTCGATCTGGCTCGGGAAGATGTTGACCCCGCGGATGATGAGCATGTCGTCGGTGCGCCCGAACAGGCGGTTCATCCGCACCGTGGTCCGCCCGCACGAGCAGCGCCCGCGCCGCAGGAAGGTGATGTCGCGCGTCCTGTAGCGCACCAGGGGCGTCCCTTCCTTCACCAGGGTGGTGAAGACCAGTTCCCCCTTTTCCCCGTCGGGCCGCACCGCGCCCGTTTCGGGATCGATGACCTCGGGGTAGAAGAGGTCCTCGTTGATGTGCAACCCGTCCTTGGCCTCGCATTCGAAGGCCACGCCGGGGCCGGTGATCTCGGTGAGGCCGTAGATGTCGAAGGCGTCGATCCCCCACTTCTCCTCGATCTCGCGCCGCATGTTCTCGCTCCACGGTTCGGCGCCGAAACAGCCCGCCCGGAGCCCCAGGGCCCTCGGGTCGTAACCGGCCTCGGCCGCCTCCTCGGCCATGAAGAGGGCGTAGGACGGGGTCGAGGCGAGGATGGTGGAGCCGAAGTTCTGCATCACCATCAGCTGCTTCCGGGTGTTTCCCGAGGACATGGGGATGATGTTGGCCCCCAGGCGCTTGGCCCCGTAGTGGACGCCGATCCCCCCGGTGAAGAGGCCGTAGCCGTAGCAGTTCTGGACCGTGTCGTTGCGGGTGGCCCCGGCGCCGGCCAGGGTGCGGGCCATCGCCTCCTCCCAGTTCTCCACGTCGCGGCGGGTGTAGGCGTCGACGACGGGGATGCCCGTGGTCCCCGAGGACATGTGGATCTCCTCGATCTCCGCCCGGGGGGAGCAGAGGAGGCCGTAGGGGAAGGTCTCGCGCAGGTCGTCCTTGGTGGTGAAGGGGAGGCGCGCAAGATCGGCGAGCGAGCGGAGGTCGCGCGGGCGGACCCCCGCCCCGTCCATCCTCGCCCGGGTGAAGGGGAGGGAGTGGTAGAGCCGGTCCACCAGGTTCTTGAGCCGGGCGAACTGCAGGGTCTCCCGCGCCGTCGGCTCCATCGCCTCGTATTCGGGATTGAAAATCATGACCGTCCTCGATGACTGCGGTTACACATCCCTGGGGCGCAGGTCCACGACCCGTCTGGCTTTCCCCTCGGCGACCGGGAGGCTCCCGCTCTCGACGAGCTCCACCCTCGGGTTGATCGATATGGAGGCCTGCAGGGCGTGCCGGATCCTTTCCCTGAGCGCGTTGAGCGGGCGGGCGTCGTCCCGGAAGATCTCGGGCCCCATTTCGGTTCTGACCGTCAGCCGGTCCAGGGCCCCCTCTTTCTCCACCTGGATGAGGTAGTTGTTGCCCACCTCCCGGATCGACATGATCACCTCTTCGATCTGGCTCGGGAAGACGTTGACCCCGTTGATGATGAGCATGTCGTCGGTGCGCCCCTTGATGCGGCGGATGCGCCGGTGGGTGCGCCCGCACGCGCACGGCTCGGTGTAGAACGCCGTCAGGTCGCGGGTGCGGTAGCGCAGGATGACGGAGGCCTCGCGGCAGAGGATGGTCAGGACCAGCTCCCCCACGGTTCCGTCCGGCACCGGCTCGAGGGTTTCGGGGTCGACGATCTCGGCGATGTAGCCGTCCTCCCACAGGTGCATCCCGTCCTTGGCCTGGCATTCGAAGGCGACGCCGGGGCCGTTCATCTCCGAGAGGCCGTAGGAGTTGTAGACGTCGATGTCGAGCAGGGCCTCGATCCGGCGCCGCGTGTCTTCGGAATAGGGCTCGGCGCCCGCGAACGCCTTGCGCAGCTGCAGGCCGGCGCGGTCGACCCCCTCCTCGATCATTTTGGACTGCACGTGGAGCAGGAAGCTGGGGGTTGCGTGGACCACGGTGGTGCCGTGGTCGCGCATCATCCGGAACTGCCGGGGGGTGTTGCCGGCGCCGGCGGGGATGACGAGCATGCCTACCTCCTCGGCGCCGTAGTGAAGCCCCAGGCCGCCGGTGAAGAGGCCGTAGGGGATCATGTTCTGGAACACGTCCGCGCGGGTGCAGCCGGAGGCGAAGATGGAGCGGGCCATGTAAGAGGCCCAGCGGGAGATGTCCTTCCGGGTGAAATAGATGGTGGTGGGGACGCCCGTCGTGCCGCTCGAGGCGTGCAGCCGCACGACCTCCTCCTTGGGCGCGGCCAGCATCCCGTAGGGGAAGGACTCCCGCAGATCGTGTTTGGTCGTGAAGGGGAGCCGCCGGAGGTCGTCCAGGGAGCGGATGTCGCCGCTGTCGTGGATGCCGGCCGCGGCGAGCCTGGGGGCGTTGTAGGGGGTTCCCAGCGCCCGGGCCACGGCCGCCCGCAGGGCGCCCAGCTGCAGGGATTCGAGTTCCGCCCTGGGCATGGTTTCCGTCTTTTCATCCCAATACTGGTAACGCATCGCTTCCCTCTCCTCCACCGCCGGCGCGCGGACGCCGGCCGGCCCGGCCCCATGCCGGGTTCCGAATTTTGCGGTTGAAGGGTAACACCCCGGGGCCCCGGCTTCCAGCCTCACTCCATGACCAGCTCGAGGCGGACGCCGCGGCGCGCTCCGAGCGGCAGGCGCACGATCTGCGAGGCGGCGTCGTATTCGAAGGGGACGGCGCGGCCGTCGAGTGTCGCGGCCGCGGGTTTGCCCGGGCACCTGAGGGCTATGGAGGCATCGGCCTCGAGCGGTTCGGAGCGGAAGGTGACGCGGCCGTTTTCATGACCCAGCTCCATCCTTTTTTCGCGGTCGCCGTCGGCGTAATCCACGTAGGTGAATCGGGTCCCGGACCCGGGTACGCCGGCCCAGGCGTGGATTTCGAGTTTGCCGGCGTCTTCGAGCTCCCCGCGCCAGCGGCGCGAGCTGCCGCGGAAGATATCGCCCGTGACGTAGATGGAGTTCTGCCGGACGAAGACGGGGATCACCTCGAGCGGGACCTCGAGCGTGATCGTCCTCCCCCCGGCAATGGTTTTCGCGGGGTCGCCCAGGGCGTACCAGCCGCCCCGCGGGAGGTAGATGTCGCGCCGGGTTCCCGGTTCGAAGACGGGCGCCACCAGCAGGGCGCCGCCGAAGAGGTATTCGTCCCAGACGCCGTAGGTGTTTGGGTCCTCCGGCCAGGCGTAGGCCAGCGGCTGCATCAGGACGCCGTCCCTGTAGGAGGTGTTGGCGCGGGAGTAGATGGTGGGGAGGAGGCGCATCCGCTCTTCGCACGCGCGGCGGAAGACCTCCTGCAGCCGGGCGGAGTATTTCCAGGGGGGGCGGTCCTCCCCGCTGCCGCCGGCGCCGTCGAGCTTGACCTCGAACAGGCCGTTATAGGCGCTCCACCGGATCCAGCGCAGGTAGAGCTCCTCCGGGATCCTCCCCTCCCCCAGGTAGCCCCCGGTGTCGTTCCCCCACACGGGAAAGCCCTGGAAGGCCGCGCGCATGGCGTTGGCCTGGTTGCCCGCCATCCCCATCCAGTTCGAGCGGCTGTCCCCGCCCCAGAGGGCGCTGAGGAAGGGCTGGGTGCGGTGGATGGCCGCGCGGGCGTAGTTGAAATGGTCGCTCCCGTGCGCCCGGGTGAGGAAGTCGTGGACGGTTTTGGCGTAGAGGTAGACGTACCGGTTGCGCGCGGCCGATTCCGGCACCGGTTCGTGCCACTGGGCCGTCAGCGGGAAGGTTTCGTCCGCGCGGTCCATCTTGTGCCCCCGGACGCCCACGGAGTACTGCTCCGCGGCCAGGCGGCGCTCGAATTCCGCCAGGGCGCCGGGGTGGGTCAGGTCCATGTAGTTCTTCGGCCCGGGGAGGAGGCCGGGGAAATCGGGGTCGGTGAAGGTCATGGGCGCGACCCAGGTCAGGAGCTCCATCCCGAAGGTTTCCCTGATGGTGCGGGTCCACTCCGACGGGCGGGCGAATTTTTCGCTGAAATTCATCCGCGACCACTCGTGCCCGCCGTCGCTGTAGGGGCGGTCGATCATGCAGGCCGTGAGCGGGATCCGGAGTTCCGAGAAGCGGCCGAGGTCGTCGAGGAGCTCGGCGCTCGAACGGTTCAGGTCGCGCCAGACGACGGGGCCGCAGGCCCAGATCGGGACGCGCTTGGGCCTGCCGATCACCCCGAAATATTTCGAGTGGATCTCGCCGCCGTCGGCGCCGAAGAAGAGGTACCAGTCGAGCGCGTCCGCCTGGTGGTAGATCTCCGTGACCCCCCCGACCCCCAGCCGGTAGCGGCCGCGGCCGAAGGTGTCGAAGAAGCTCCCGTACCCGCCGCTCGTCATGAAGAAGGCGGAGCAGGCCGAGGCGTAGTTTTCGGCGTAGTCGCGCTCCCCCTCGGCGTAGACGTCGACGTCGACCGTCTCCCCGCGCAGGTCGGGCGTCGGGGCGTTGTGCGGGTAGAGCTTCTCGATCAGGCCGAAGTAGTGTTCGCCGCGGTCCCTGATCCTGATGGTGACGTGGCGCAGGGCGTCGTGGCGCGCCGAAAAGTGAAGCGTGCCGTCGGCACAGGTCACCGTCAGCGGGAGTTCCCGGGGGAAGTCGGCTCGGAAGCCGTCGGTGGAGCCGAAGGAGAGGGTGAGGCGGAGGGCGTCGCCGTCGGCGCCGGTGACCGTGACGCGCTCCGGCTCGACGAAGTTGAAGGCAAAGGAGGCGATCTCGACCCGCGCGCCCCGCGCGTGCCGGATTTCGAGCGCTTCGCCCCGCAGCCGGACGCTGACGTCCCCCTTTTCCCAGACCGGGCGGGGCTGGGCCGGCTCGAGCGCGCCGGCCAGCAGGGCGATCCACACAACGCAGTTGATGAAGGGCATTCCGTCCCCCTGGTTTTGAATGGCGTTTTTTTTCGAACGCCCATCATAGCAACAAAGGCGCCCCGAAGCCTATTCCGAATGGTTCGACCGTCAGGGGAGGGGGTGCAGCCCTTCGTGGCGCACCGTCCACCCCTCCTCCGGGAAGCCGGGGGCGTTGCGCTCCGGGGCGCCGTCCCACCCCGCGGCCATCATGGCGACGGCCGTGAGCAGGCCGCCGTTGCCGGGCAGGTAGAGGGGGAGGCGGTCGTCCTGGTAGTTGTGGCCGCTGGGCAGGTAGCGGTTCTTGGGCGCGTCCATCATGAGGGCCTCGACGGCGAGGTCGGGGCGTCCCACCCGCGCGGCGGTCATGGCGATCAGGGCGTAATCCCACCCCCAGGTGCTCTGCCAGTCCCAGGACCGCATCACCGCCTCGAGCGTGGCCCGCATCCGGTCGCGGTCGGCGCCGGCGCCGGGGAGCATCCCGAAGGGGGCGAGCAGGGTCGGGTGGTCGCGCCGCTCGGCCGGGTGGGCGAAGGTGTCGGGCGCGCTGTCGGCGTTGCGGTAGCGGCCGCCCGCTTCGGGGAGGGGGGAGAGGCGGGCGAGCACCCGGTCCCACTTTTCTTCCCGGCCGAGCCCCAGCCGCCCGCGCCAGGTCTGGGCGGTTTCGAGGCCGAAACGCCAGTAGGCGAGCTCGAAGGCGGGGTCGAGGGTCTCTTCGGGCGGGTGGATCTCCTGGGCCGGGATCAGGGGCGGCCCCAGGACGCAGGCGGAGTCGTCGCAGCGCGCGAAATCGGCCATGAAATCGGCGGTGGCGAAGACGAGGTCCCGGTAGCGCGCGAGCGTTTCCTGCTTCGGATCGAGGCGGTAGAGGAGTTCGGCGTAGTAGACCGGGTGGGGCTGCTGCCAGACGAGGAACACTCCGACGGAGGACGGGCTTTCGCGCCCGTCGGGCGATGTCATCTTCGGCCAGCGCGCCCCCGCGTAGCCCTGGGCGGCGGCCGTGCGGCGCGCCTCGGGGAGGATCGACCGGTACCAGGGGAGGGTGCGCCCGAGCGCCTCCGGGTCCCCCCAGAGGGCGAAGTGCACGCCGTGCCACCAGTGCATCTCCAGGTGGAATTTGCCGAACCAGCTGTTGCACGTCAGGCCGGTCTCCGCCGGGGGGATCGACTGCCGGCACTGGATGGCGGTCAGGTAGCGGGACAGGACGATGCGCCGTTCGAGTTCGCGGGCGCGCGGGTCGCTGCTTTGGGACAGGTCGACGGCGCCCCCCGAGAGCCAGAAGCGGTGCCAGTGGTCCCGTGCCGCCTCGAAGGTCGCCTGCGCCGGGGGGGCGACGCCGGGGTCGGCTTTCGCGGAGAAGCGGACGCTGAATGCGAAGCTCCCCCGCCCCGCCGGCTCCAGCCCGAAAGAGTGGGGCCCGTGCTGCACGAAGCGGGCGTCGCCCGACCAGTGGATGAAGACATGGTAGCTGTCGCCGTCGAGCGTGCGCGCGAGCGCGACCGACCGGTCCCGGCGGGCGACGATCCGGGTGAAATGGCGCTCGGGTTTCCGCCAGTCGGAGGGGTCCTTCCCCCATTCGGTGCTGCCGTAGGGGAAATCGAAGCGGACGGCGATCCTGCCGCTCCCCACGAGGCCGGAGCGGACCCGGGCGCTGACCTGGTCGATGCCGGGGTGGCACGCCGTCTCCACCGCGACGGGAACCCCCGCCGCCTCGAAGGAGCTGTGGAGAATCCCGTTCCAGAGGTCGGCTTCCTGACGGATGCGGGTGATTCGCTCCAGGGGGAGGTCCCGCCCCTCGGCGTCCTCGAGGGCGAGCCCCACCCGGCCCAGGTTCAGCCGGTGCGGGTTGGCCCGCAGCCACCCCCCCGCCGGGGAATCCTGCAGCGACGCGTAAGGGACGCGCCGCCCGCCGGCGTCGAACCGCTGCACGGCGTCCGCGAGCGCGACCGGCCGGGGGGCGGGGACGGTGTGCCACCCCCACTCCGACTGCGTGGCCAGGGGGATGCCGTCCCGGTAACGGTCGGGGTAGGTCTGGAGCCCGGTGATGTCGGCGGTGAAGGCGAAGCGCCCGTTCCCCACGCTGAGGGGGGCGAGGGGGTCGGCGCGCTCGAGCACGGGATGGTGCCGGCGCACCAGCCGCTCGCGGTCGATGGCTCCCCGGGGGCCGGTGCACCCGGCGGCCGCAACCAGCAGAACGGCCCGGAGGAGAACGGAGCGCAGTCTCATGCTTTCCAGTCTACCAGAAAGGCGGAGGGTTGATGGCGGTCGCATTATGTGTCCCGGTCCGTCTCCATTACGGTTATAATGGAAGCGCCACGCCGGCTTCATCCGGCCTGGAGGGGTGCATGTTCGCGGATCCGTATGAACCCAGGATGAATCCCGTCCCATGAAGAACATATTCCGGACCGTCCCTGTCCTGAAGGGGGTGTTGTGCGCGCTGTCGGGGGTCCTGCTGGGCGCGGGGGGGTACGCCTTCTTTTACGCCGAGGGCACCTCCTACCTGTCGGACGACCCGCGCGCGTGCGTCAACTGCCACATCATGCGGGAGCAGTTCGACAGCTGGCAGAAATCGAGCCACCGGGCGGTCGCCGGGTGCGGCGACTGCCACCTCCCCGCGGATTTCGCGAACAAATGGCGGGTGAAGGCCGAAAACGGCTACCACCACTCCGTCGCCTTCACGCTCCAGGACTTTCACGAACCGATCCGCATCAAGCCCGGCAACGCCCGGGTCCTGAACGAGCGCTGCTTCGGCTGCCATCGGGATTTCGTGCACGCCATCGCCCTGCGCCGCGCGGGGGATGAAGACGACCTGTACTGCGTCCGCTGCCATGCCGGTGCGGGACACGGGCAGGGAAGCTAGAGGGATCACGCTATGAAGAGATTCACGCCGTGGGTTTTGGCCATCGTACTGGTCGCCGCCGCGACTGCGGGCGTTCTGTGGATCCTCGGCAATATCGCCGAGCGCAAGGAGGAGGCCAGGAGCTTCGTATTCCGGATCGCCGAGCTGACGGAGCAGACCGTGGACCCGGCCGAGTGGGGCAAGAACTTCCCGCGCCAGTACGAGGCCTACCTCCGCACGGCGGAGCCCACCACCACCCGGTACGGCGGCATGGGCGGCAGCGACACCCTGGCCGCCGACAAACTGGCTCAGTACCCGCAGCTCAAGACCATCTTCGCCGGCTACGCCTTCGGCGTCGATTACCGCGCGCGGCGCGGTCACGCCTACATGCTCTCCGACCAGCGCGAAACGCTGCGGGTCAAGCCCCCGTTCCGGCAGACCGGCGCCTGCCTGCATTGCCATGCGTCGAACGTGAACGCCTACCGGAAGAAGGGGCTCGAAACGGGGGCGCCGGGCAGGCTGGAGGACCCGCTGGGGAGCGAAAACGCTTACGCGCAACTGCTCGGCGGTTTTGTCGAGATCGGGAAAATGCCCTACGCGGAGGCGACCAAACTCGTCGACCAGCCGATGTCGTGCGTCGACTGCCACGACCCCGAGTCGATGGAGGTGCGGGTGACCCGTCCCGCTTTCCTGCTGGGGATCCAGGCGCTCGCGGCTTCCGGCGCCCCCGTGCCCCATCTCTCCTCCATCGAAAAATGGCGCTCCGGCAGCCGCGCTGAACCCTACGACCCCAACCGGATGGCTTCGCGGCAGGAGATGCGGTCGCTTGTCTGCGCCCAGTGCCACGTGGAGTACTACTGCGCCTCCAAGGCCGATCTCTTCTATCCCTGGAACAACGGGCTGAAGGTGGAGGATATCGAGCGCCATTACTCCGCGTACCGATTTTCCGACGGCACCCCCTTTTCAGACTGGACGCACGCGGAGAGCGGGGCCGAGGTGCTCAAGGCGCAGCACCCGGAATTCGAACTCTGGAGCCAGGGGATCCACGCCCGGAGCGGCGTCGCCTGCGCCGACTGCCACATGCCGTACCGGCGGGAAGGGGCCGTCAAGATCAGCGACCATTTCGTGCGCAGCCCCCTGCTCAACGTCAACAACGCCTGCCAGGTGTGCCACCCTTTTCCGGAAGCCGAGATCCTGGCGCGGGTCGAGACGATCCAGGACCGGAACCACGACCTGCTGATCCGGGCCGAATACGCCGTCGTCGATCTCATCCGGGGGATCAAGGGGGCGCGCGACGCGGGAGCGGGGGACGAGGCCCTGAAGGCGGCGCGCGAATTTCATCGCGGGGCCCAGTGGCGGGTCGATTTCGTCCGCTCGGAAAACTCCATGGGCTTTCATGCCCCGCAGGAGGCTGCCCGGATCCTGGGGGAGGCGATCGACCTGGCACGGAAAGGGCAGATCGAGACGCTGGGAATCGCCAAGGCCAGGCAGGAAACGATTCATGAATAAGATGCCCCGCCCGTCCCCGAGTTCTCACTCGAGCGGCGGCTGTTTCCGCCCAGTTCGCCACGGCCCGCCCGATGACAGGGCGAGGGCCGGGGAGGATACCGGGCCGGGAGCGGCGGATCGGGATTGAGTTGTCCGGATGGAAGAATAACCCTGGTCGGTCCCAGGATCCGGGAGGGGGGGAATCCCGGAGGACCCGAAACCGGCGGATGCCGGCGCGGAGCCTCCGGAACCAGAATTAAGTGGCCTACAGCTTGACTACGTTCTGAGCCTGTAATCCCTTGGGGCCCTTGGCGACATCGAACTCGATGCTGTCCCCTTCGTTGAGCGATTTGAAGCCCGTACCCTGGATCGCGCTGTGGTGGACAAAGACATCGTCCCCGGATTCGCGGCTGATGAAACCATAACCTTTTTCGTTGTTAAACCACTTAACTGTTCCTTGTTCTCTCATTGATTTTCCTAAGCAAATTTCCCCGGTTAAGGGGGTGTTGTGTACTTTAAAGGTTTCGGCAAGTCTTCCGTAAACGCTCGAGCATAAAAAAAAGCCGCTTTCCCCTCAGGAGTCTGCAGCTTATTCAAGCAACGAAATCTTACAAAAACCTGACTTGCTGACAGACTATACCTCACTTCCCCCCCAAACCATAGAAAAATCTTAAAAAAAATTGCAGGCGGCGAAAACGCCGATGGTGCGGATTCTGGCGTGGCCGGATCGATTCTGCTATGCTGGGGCAAACTTCCCGGAGGGCTTCCCGTGAGACACTGGATAGGGGCTATCGTCGCCATACCTCTGTGCGCCGCCGCGCTGGCGGGACAGGACCGGTCCGCAGGGCTGTCGGGCGGACGCGAGATCTATCATGCGGCGTGCGCCTCCTGCCACGGCGCGGATGGGCGCGGGGCGCCCGACAACGTGCGTGGTTTCGAGGCGCCGGACACCTTCCCCGATTTCACCGACTGCCAGGCCACCGCGCGCGAGTCGGACGATTTCTGGGGCGCCATCCTCCACAACGGCGGCCCGGCGCGCGGGTTTTCGGAAATCATGCCCTCCTTCCGGGAAGCGCTCTCGGCCCACCAGATCGATGAAGCGATGCTGCACCTGCGCACCTTCTGCCGCGAGCCCGCCTGGCCCCGGGGCGAAATGAACCTGCCCCGGCCGCTGGTGACGGAAAAGGCCTTTCCCGAAGACGAGATGGTGCTCGACCTCGCCTTCGGCGCCGAGGGGGACCCCGCGATCACCAGTGAGATCGTTTACGAGAAGCGCCTCGGCCCGCGGGGCCAGCTCGACTTCATCCTGCCTTTTCATTTCGAGAAGCGCGAGGGGGAGCCGTGGCGCAACGGCGTCGGCGACATGGTCGCGGGCTACAAGCACGTGCTGGCCAGCGACCTCGACCGGGGGGCGCTCCTCGCAGCCGCCGGGGAGGTCAAGCTGGCCACCGGCGACTCCGACCGCGGCCGGGGCACGGGGGTGACCGTGTTCGAGGGCTTCGCGAGTTACGCGCAGCTCCTGCCCCGGAGCGCCTTTCTCCAGCTGCAGGCCGGGGTGGAACTTCCCACCGACACGGAGTTCGCCAACCGGGCGGTCTTCTGGCGCGTCGTCGGGGGGAAGACCTTCGCCCAGGGGCTGGGGATGGGACGGCAATGGTCCCCGATGGTGGAACTGCTGGCTGACCGGGAACTGGCGTCCGGGGAGCGGGTCCACTGGGACGTGGTGCCGCAGTTTCAGGTCACCCTGAGCCGGCGCCAGCATATCCGGGCCAATCTCGGCCTGAGGGTGCCGGTCAACGATTTCGGCCCCCGGACCACCGAGGTTCTCTTTTACCTGATGTGGGACATGTTCGACGGGAGTGTGTTCGATGGGTGGAAATAGGATGGCGAAGAGAAGCCTCTGTCTGGGGGGAGCGGCGCTGTCGGCGGGAATGATCGCGGCACTGGTTTCCGGCGCCGCGGGACAGGTCGTCGCCCCGCGGTTTCAGACCTCCGACCGCTGCATGCCGTGCCACAACAACCTGTCGACACGGGGCGGGGAGGACATTTCCATGGGCCTGGCCTGGCGGCCGACCATGATGGCCAATGCGGCCCGGGACCCCTACTGGCAGGCGAGCGTCCGGCGCGAGTCGATGGAGCACCCGGGGGCGCAGGGGGGGATCGAGGACGAATGTTCGATCTGCCACATGCCGATGGCGCGCCACGAGGCGGCCGGCGCGGGGCGAAAAGGGGCGGTTTTCGCCCACCTGGGGTTCGTCCCGGGCAACCCGCAGGACGCGCTGGCGGAAGACGGGGTATCCTGCGCCCTCTGCCACCAGATCTCCAGGGACAAGCTGGGGACGCGGGAGACTTTCGTCGGCCGTTTCATCATCGGCGGACCCAGCGCCGCCGGGGAGCGCGAGATCTTCGGCCCCTACGCCCCGGAGGCGGGACACGCGAGGGTCATGGCCAGTTCCACCGGGGGCTTCCGCCCGGTGGAGTCCCCCCACCTCGGGGAGAGCGAGGCCTGCGCGAGCTGCCACACCCTGTACACCCACTCCCTTGGACCGGGTGGGGAGGACCTGGGGGAATTTCCCGAACAGGTCCCCTACGAGGAATGGGCCCACAGCGCCTACCGGAAGGTCCTGGGCTGCCAGGCGTGCCACATGCCGGCGGTGAAGGAGGAGACCGCCGTGAGCAGCGTCCTGGGGGTGCCGCGCTCCCGCGTGTCCCGGCATACCTTTCCCGGGGGTAACTTCTTCATGAACGGGATCCTGAACCGGAACCGCTACGAGCTCGGCGTGGAGGCGTCCCCGGACGAGTTCGCCGCCTCGGCGCAGAAGACGCTCGCCCAGCTCCAGTCGGAATCGGCCCGGATCGCCGTCAGCAGCCTCGAGGTCCGCTCCGGGCGCCTGGAGGCGGAGGTGGCGGTGGAAAACCTCGCCGGGCACAAGCTCCCGACCGCCTACCCGTCGCGCCGCGTCTGGCTCCACGTCACGGTGCGCGACGGCGGCAACCGGAAGGTGTTCGAATCGGGCGCCGTGGACCCCTCCGGCCGCATCCCGGACAACGACAACGACGCGGACGCCTCACGCTACGAGCCGCACTATACCGAAATCAGGAGCGCCGGGGAGGTGCAGATCTACGAGCCGATCCTGGGGGACGGCGGGGGCGCCGTGACGACGGGGCTCCTGCGGGCCGTGCGCTATCTCAAGGATAACCGCATCCTGCCCCGGGGGTTCGACAAGCAGAAGGCGGGGAAGACGATCGCCGTCGCCGGGCGCGCCCTGGAGGACCCCGATTTCACCGGGTCGGGCGACCGCGTGCGCTACTCGGTCGATCTGGGGAACGCGAAGGGGCCCTTTACGCTGGAGGCGGAACTCCTCTACCAGCCGATCGGCTTCCGCTGGGCCGTCAACCTGAAGGATTTTGACGCGGAAGAACCCCGGCGCTTCGTGCGTTACTACGAGGCCGCCGCCGGCTCCTCTTCCGCCCTTCTCGCCCGGGTGAAAATGGGGACGGACCGGAACAAAATCTTCTGAAATACGCGGATAGGTCAGCCCGACAGGTGCTCCACGAGGATCCGGAGGCCGATGGCGATCAGAATCAGGCCGCCGGCCGCCTCGACCCGTTTTCCCCAGAGGGTGCCGATCCGCCGGCCCAGCAGCATCCCCGCCACGGTGAAGGCCGCGGCCACCAGGCCGATGACGAGGGCGGGCATCAGGATGGGGCTGCCGATCATGGCCAGGGAGAGCCCCACGGCGAGCGCGTCGATGCTGGTGGCCACCGACAGAACGACCAGGTCCCACCCCCGGGTGGGGTCGCGCCGCGCGATCCTTTCCCCGGAATGGTCGAGCGCGCCCAGGAACATCCTCCCCCCGACGAAGGCCAGGAGGCCGAAGGCCACCCAGTGGTCGAAGGCCGCGATGAAGCGGTAGAGGGCGCTCCCGGCCGCCCAGCCGAGGACGGGCATCAGCGCCTGGAAGAAGCCGAAGTGAAAGGCGAGGCGGAAGACCTGGCGCCGCCGCATCGGGTCGAGGGCGAGGCCGCTCGCGACGGCCACGGCGAAGGCGTCCATCGCGAGCGCCGCGGCCAGCGCCAGGATGCTTACCCAACCCATGGGCCGCACCCCTTTCCCTTCGCACCCCGGGGGTCGCCGCTCTTCAGTCTGCGCTGCCCTCTGATCGTCATGGGATCCCGATTATAGCCGGACCGCAGCGGCGCTGTCCAAAGAATGGCGCCCGGCCCGAGACCGGTGCGGGGAGGGAGGAGTCGTGCTATGATCGCGCCTATGCCCGCGACCCTGGTCTGGTTCCGACTCGATCTGAGGCTCCACGACAACCCCGCGCTCGCCGCCGCGGCGGAGCGGGGGGACGTCGTCCCGCTCTTCATCTGGGCCCCCGGGGAGGAGGGGGAGTGGCCCCCCGGCGCCGCCAGCCGCTGGTGGCTGCACCAGTCGCTCCGCTCCCTGGAAGCTTCCCTCAAAAGGAGAGGGCTGACGCTCGTCTTCCGGCGCGGGGCGTCGCTCGGGGCGCTGCGGGGCCTCCTCCGGGAGTGCGGGGCGGACGCGGTCTTCTGGAACCGGCGCGTGGAGCCGGCTCTCAGGGAGCGGGACGACGCCGTCCGCCTGGCCCTCCTGTCGGCGGGGGTCCGGGTGGAGACGTTCAACGGCTCGACCCTGCTCGAGCCGGAACGGGTGGCGAACCGGAGCGGCAAGCCGTACCAGGTCTTCACCCCCTTCTGGAGCTCCTGCCTCTCGGCGATGCCCGATTTCGCCCCTCTGCCTGTGCCGCGCCTGCGGGCGGCGCCGAAGGCGAGCGCGGCCCCCCCGCTCGGGCTCGGGGAGCTGAAGCTCGAGCCCGCCGTCGACTGGGCCGGGGGGCTCCGTAAAGCCTGGCGGCCCGGGGAGGCGGGCGCCGCGAAAATGCTGGCCCGCTTCGTCGGCCGCCCGCTCGCGGATTACGAGACCGGCCGCGACCTCCCGGCCGTGGCCGGGACCTCGCGCCTCTCCCCCTACCTGCATTTTGGCGAGATCTCCCCGCGGCAGGTGTGGGCCGCCTGCTCGGGCAGGCGCACCCCGGCCGCGCGCGCCTTCCTGCGCCAGCTCGGGTGGCGCGAATTCGCCCACCACCTGCTGCAGCACTTTCCTCACACCGCGTCGGAGCCTCTGCGGGCCCGGTTCGCGCACTTCCCCTGGCGCCACGATCCCCGCCTGTTCCGTGCCTGGCGGCGGGGGCGGACGGGCTTCCCGATCGTGGACGCGGGGATGCGGGAGCTGTGGGCCACCGGGTGGATGCACAACCGGGCGCGGATGATCGCCGGCTCCCTGCTGGTGAAGGACCTGCTCTCCCCCTGGACGGAGGGGGCCCGCTGGTTCTGGGACACGCTGGTGGACGCGGACCTGGCCAACAACACCCTGGGGTGGCAGTGGGTGGCCGGCTGCGGCGCCGACGCCGCCCCCTATTTCCGCATCTTCAACCCCGCGCTGCAGGCCGGGAAGTTCGATCCGGGCGGGGAGTACGCCGCGCGCTGGATCCCCGAACTCGGCACGGCGGAGTACCCGGACCCGGTGGTCTCCCACGCCGAGGCGGCGGAGCGGGCCTTGTCGGCCTACGCCTCCCTCCGGAAGGGGTGACCTCGGCTATTTCCCGGAGCTTGTCAGCACCAGCTTGCCGTGCTTGACCCCCCGGAGGCTCAGCAGCCGGTCGGAGAACTTCTTCACGTCCATCCCCCGCCCCTTGAAAATGATGACCTCCAGGCAGTTGTGGTGGTCGAGGTGTACGTGGGTGGTCGCCAGCACCTGCCCGGTGTAGTCGTGCTGCGCCTCGATCAGCTGCTCGGACAGCTTCGGCTGGTGGTGGTCGTACACCAGCGTCAGGGTCCCCACCACCTCCCGGTTGGAGGCCACCTCCTCCTGCACGAAGTGGTCGCGCACCAGGTCCCGGATCGCCTCCGACCGGTTCTGGTACCCCTTCTGTTCGATCAGCCGGTCGAATCTTTCGAGCAGCTCCTTTTCCAGCGAGATCCCCGTGCGTATCAGCGAGGACATAGGCTGCGGTTCCCCCCTTCATGGATGTCGACCCCCGCATTTTACCTCAAAAGCGCGCGGAGCGGGGGCACGTCCTCCCCTGAGGGGTCGATGCGGGAGAGACCGTAGCACGAATGCGGAAGGCGTAATAACCGGGTCCATAAAAACGGGGCCCGGCGGAGTTCGGGCTTGTGGCCCGGGGCATAGTCTGCTAGTGTTACGAATCAGCCAAAAGTAATACTATTTCGGGAAGGAGAGTGACCATGCGCGGTGGCGGGGTTTTGTCGGTTGCGGCGGTCTGGCTCTGCCTCGGGTGCGGGTTCGGGGCGGACTACGAACTCCGGGTCCTCGACGGCGGGGGCGCGGCGGTGCCGCGGGCGACCGTGGAAATCGTGGGCCGCGCGAACGGCGCGGGAGACGGCGCCTTTTCCCCCCTGATGACTGACGCGGAAGGGAGGGCGCGATTGTCCCTGGAGCCCCCGGCCGCGGTGCGGGTCCGGGCGGCTGGGTTCGAGCCCCTCACGCGCAGGGTGGGTGCCGACTCCGGGACGGAGATCGCCGTGCGGCTGGTCCCGGCGATCCTCAGCACCACGGTGGAGGTGACGGTCAGGGAGGATGCCGTCCTCGAGGGCACGGTTTCGAGCAGCGCCCTGGAGATCGACCGCAGCGGCGCCCGGACGGTCTACGACGCGATCGACCGCCTGATCCCGAGCGCCCACGTTCCCGGCCGCGGCGTGCTGGGGCACGGGCTCGGCATCTCGAATTCCATCGCCCTGCGGGGGCTCGGCGGGTCGCCGACGACCCAGCTGCTGGTGGTCATCGACGGGCGCCCCGAGGTCATGGGGCTGATGGGGCACCCGATCCCCGATTTCTACTCCCTGACCGAGGTGGGGAGCGTCAGCGTCACCGCGGGGCCGGCATCGGTCCTGTACGGCAACCGCGCCATGGGGGGAGCCGTCGAGATCAAACCCGCGCCCCCCGCCCCCGGGTTCCACACCGAGCTGAGCGTCGGCCTCGGTTCCTACTGGACGGGGCAGGACCGGCTCCGCCACAGCGGGGAGCTGGGGCGTTTCCGCTACGGCCTGGCCGGGGGGATCGACCATACCAACGGCCACCGGGACGACGCCTCGTTCCGCAACCAGGACGGCGCGCTCAACCTGTCCTACGACCTCGGCCCGGCGTGGCAGGCGTCGCTCGAGGGGCGCTACGGCCACTTCAACACCGAGGATCCCGGCCCCGTCGCCGCCCCGACCCCCGGGAACTGGTCGCGGGTGGGGAGGGGGGGGTACGGCGCCGCCCTGCACAACCGCACCGAGCGGGCCTGGGGCACCTTCCGTTTCTTCTCGAGCCACGGCCACCACATGCTGTACGACGGTTTCCGTTCCGTCGACAGCAACACCGGCTTCAGGGTCATGGAGACCGTCGTCCCGGTCGCGGGGCTGGAACTCGACCTGGGGGGGGACGCCGCCCGCTACGGGGGGAGGGCGCGGAACATCCTATCGGCGTTCGATTACGGCGAGTTCCACGTCAGCGAGGGGGGGGTGTTCACGCGCGCGCGCTGGGAGGCGACGGGGCGGCTCAGGCTGAACGCCGGGGTCCGTCACGACCGCAACTCCGTCTTCGGCGGGGTGACGGCGGCGGAATTCGGCGCGAGTTACCGCCTGACGGACCGGTACGCGGTTTCCTTCGCCGCCGGGAGGGGGTTCCGCAACCCCACCATCCGGGAACTCTACCTCTTCCCGGCCCCCACCCCGACCCTTCGGCCCGAACATCTCTGGAACTACCAGGCGACGCTGCAGCTGCAGCCGGTGGAGCGGTTGACCGCCCGGGTCACCGGGTACTATACCGACGCCGACAACATGATCGTCACCACCGGCCGCTATCCCAACCTGAGGCTCGAAAACAGCGGGCGCACCCTCAACCGCGGCCTGGAAATCCAGGGCCGTTACCGCCTCGTGCGGCGGGTGCAGCTCTCCTCGGGCTATGCCTGGCTCCGTTCCACGAACCTGGCCCCCTACGTGCCGGAGCACAAATGGAACTATGCTTTGGATATCGATGCGAAATATGCTTTCATCACGCTCAGCGGCAGCACCGTGGGGCGGACGTGGGCCAATACGGCCAGGACGGCGCGCCTCGGCGGCTACAGCGTGGCCGGGCTCAAATGCGTCGTCCCCGCCGGGGAGCACTGGAGCTTCTTCGCCGCGGTCGACAACGCCCTGGACCGGGAGTACCAGGAACTGGCGGGTTATCCCATGCCGGGAGTCCATGCCAGCGGCGGGTTCAAGGTAAGATTCTGATGACGAGGCGGAGGGATCGGATGTCCGGAAGAGCGTTGGCGCTGCTGACCGCGCTCTGCGTCCTGGCTGCGGCCTCCGGTTGCCGGAGGGAAGCCCCGAACCCCTCCCGGATCGACATCCTGACCTCCGACACGCTCCTGGCGGGCATGACCGCCGCGCTGCTTTCCCCGGAGGAGGCGCACGTCAGCTCCATTCTCCCCCCGGCCCAGTGTCCCGGGCACTACGACGTCAAGCTGTCGGACATCGGGCGGGTCCGCGCGGCCGCCCTCGTCATCTCCATGCGCGGGCTCCCCTTCATGGAGAAGGTGGAGGCGGAGCGGGGCAAGCTCCTGGTCATGGACGACGGGGGGCGCAGCTGGATGGTGCCGGAGGAGCATATCCGGGGGCTCGGGCTCCTCGGCGGGGAGCTCGCGCACCGCTTCCCCCGTGAGCGCGCCCGGATCGAGCGGCGCAGGCTGGCGTACGAGGGTGAGGTGGTGGCCCAGTCGAGCGTTCTCAGGGAGGAACTGGACCGGGCCGGGACGGCCGGGGTCCCCGTGATCGCCTCCTCCATGCAGGCCCAGACCCTGCGCTGGATGGGGTTCGAGGTGGTGGCCGAATACGGCCGTCCCGAAGCGATCTCGGCCCGCGACATCGTCCGGCTCTCCCGCATCGCCGCCGAGCGGCGGATCCGCATGGTGGTCGACAACCTCCAGTCCGGCCCCGACGCCGGCAGGCTCATCGCCGAAGGGGCGGGGGTGCCGCATGTCGTCCTCTCCAATTTCCCCTCCGGGGAGGGGTATCTCGCCACCCTGCGCGCGAACGTGAGCGCGGTCGTGGCGGCCCTGGGCGCCGGGCGATGAGCGCGCCCGTCATCGAAATGCGCGCCGCCTCGCTCCGCAAGGGGCGGCATCTCCTGCTCGACCGTGTCGATCTTAGCGTGTCCCGGCGGGAATTCGTGGGCATCATCGGCCCGAACGGGGCCGGCAAGACTTCGCTCCTGCGGGTGATCGCCGGGTTCGAGAGATGCGCCGGGGAGGTCCGGCTTTTCGGCCGGCCGCAGCGGGGCGACCGGGGGACGAGGGTGCGCGTCGGGTACGTGCCGCAGTCGGTCGAGATCGACCCCGCCTTCCCGATCCTGGCGGTCGAGGCGGTGATGATCGGCCTCTCGGGCCGGTTGGGCCTCTGCCGCTCCCCCTCGAAGAAAGATGGGGAGCGGGCGATGGAACTGCTCGAAATCATGCGGGTGGCCCATCTCGCGCGGCGCCCGCTCGGGCACCTGTCGGGGGGGGAGCGGCAGAAGGTGTCGATCGCGCGCGCCATCATCCAGCGCCCGGAGATCCTCCTGCTCGACGAACCGACGGCCAATCTCGACATCGCCGTCCAGAAGGAGGTCCTCGACCTCGTCGAGGAGATCCACGAAAGGGAGGCGCCGGCGGTGCTTTTCGTCACCCACGACTTCAATATGCTCCCAGGCGCGATGCGGCGCGCCGTCTTCCTGGATGGCGGCCGGATTGTCTACGACGGCGCCGTTTCCGAAGCCCTGACCGGGGAGAACCTGAGCCGGCTCTTCCGCTACCCCCTGGAGACCTTCCAGCGCGGCGGCAGGAGGTTCATTTCCCTTGGTTGAACAGCTGCTCGATTCCCTGGCCCATCTCCCGATGCAGCGTGCGCTCCTGGCCTGTCTCCTGTGCGGCCTGGGCTGCTCGCTCCTCTCGGTATTCGTCGTGCTGATGCGCATGCCGCTCGTCGGCGTGGCCATGTCCCATTCCGCCTTCGCCGGCGCCGTCATCGGGATGCTCCTCGGCCTCAACCCGACGGCCAGCGGGTTCGTCCTCTGCCTCGTCGTCGCCGGGGTGCTCGGACCGGTGTCGGACCGCACCCGGCTGCCGCCGGAGAACACCCTCAGCATCTTTTTCTCCTTCATGATGGGGCTGGCGTTTCTGGGGATCGGGATGCTGTCGAAAACGCGGGCGGGGGTGCTCGACCTGATGTGGGGCAACCTCCTCTCCCTTTCGGCGCGCGACGTGGCGCTGCTCGGGTGGACGACGCTCGCGCTCCTCCTCTTCCTCCTCCTCTTCTTCAAGGAGATCCGGGCGGTCCTTTTCAGCCGGACCCTGGCGGCCTCGAGCGGCGTCCCCGAGCGGTTCATCTATTACGCCCTCCTCTTCCTCGTCGGCGCGGTGGTCTCCGCCAACCTGTCGACCGTCGGGGGGCTGCTGATCTTCGCCCTCCTCATCCAGCCGGGCGCCACGGCGCTGCAGCTGACGTACGACCTGAAGCTCTTCTTCCTGATCTCGGCGCTGGCGGGGGTGAGCGCCTGCGTGCTCGGGCTGGCCCTGTCGTATATACTGGACCTTCCTTCCGGCGCGTCGGTGGTCATGGTGGCCACCCTGATTTTCGCGCTCTCCTACATTTTTTCGCCGAAGCGCCGGGCGGCGAAGACTGGATAGAACGGGTGTCATGAAAAGATCGGCGGAAGAGATCTACCGGGACCGGCAGCAATTTTTCAACGACAGGGCGGGGGAGTGGCTCGAGCTCTGCTACCGGGACCCGCAATCGGGCCGGTTCGACCTGCACGCGGCGGCCTTCGACCGCCTCTTCAGCCTGGTCCCGCTCCGGCCGGGGGAGCGGGTGCTCGACGCCGGTTGCGGCTCCGGGGTGCTCGTCCCCATGATCCTCGAGCGGATCGGGCCGGAAGGGCTCCTGTGGGAGCTCGATTTCGCCGAGCGGATGATCGAGGAGAACCGGCGGATGCACCCGGAGCCCAACATCCGGTTCCTGGTCGCGGACGTCGCCCGCGCCCCGCTGGAGCCGGAGTCGTTCGACACGGTCTTCTGCTTCTCCTGCTTCCCCCATTTCGATCGCAAGCCGGAGGTGGTCGGCGCCCTGGCGCGGGTCCTCCGCCCCGGCGGGAGTCTGGTGATCTCCCACTTCAATTCCGCCGAGGAGATCAACCGCCGCCACGAGTCGTGCCCCGCCGTGAGTCACGACCATCTCCCCGGACCGGAGGCGATGAAGGGGATGGTGGAGGCCGCCGGGCTCCGGCTGGACGAATTCATCGACGAGGACGGATTCTACTGCCTCCTGGCGCGAAAATAGCCCACGCCGCCCGCTGCCGCCCTTCCCGCCGTTGGCAGAACGCGCGCGGTTCTCTATAATGGCTGCCGGCGGCCCCGCCGGGTGGGCGGGAGCGTAAGCCTTTTTTCATGGGGGAAGCAGAGATGACGGAGTTTACATACCAGGAACCCTTTCCACTCGGGCCGGACGATACGCGCTACCGGTTGCTCACGAAGGACCACGTCAGCGTCGCGCGTTTCGAGGGCGAGGAGGTCCTCAAGGTGGAACCGGAGGCTCTCACCCTGCTGGCGGCCGAGGCGGTGCGCGACGTCTCCTTCCTGCTCCGGGCGGCGCACAACGAGCAGGTGGCCAGAATCCTCGCCGATCCCGAAGCTTCCCCCAACGACCGCGGCGTTGCCGTCGCCATGCTCCGAAACGCCGAGGTGTCGGCCCATTTCGAGCTCCCCTTCTGCCAGGACACGGGGACGGCCATCATCATCGGGAAGAAGGGGCAGAGGGTGTGGACCGGCTGCAACGACGCCGAATACCTTTCCCGGGGGGTCTACAAGACCTACACGGAGGAAAACCTCCGCTACAGCCAGACGATCCCCCTGGACATGTACCGGGAGGTCAACAGCGGCAACAACCTGCCGGCACAGATCGATCTCTACGCCGACGAAGGGGAGGAGTACCGCTTCCTCGTCATTACCAAGGGGGGGGGGAGCGCCAACAAGACCTACCTGTTCCAGGAGACCAAGGCGCTGCTCAACCCGGACAGCCTCGAGAAGTTCCTGACCGCGAAGATGAAGACCCTCGGCACCGCCGCGTGTCCCCCCTACCACCTGGCCTTCGTCGTCGGCGGCACCAGCGCCGAGAGCACCCTCAAGACGGTCAAACTGGCCTCGGCCGGCTACCTGGACACGCTCCCCGCCACGGGCAGCGAGGGGGGGAGGGCCTTCCGCGACCTGGAGATGGAAGCGAAGCTCCAGCGCGCGGCCGAACGGTGCGGGATCGGGGCCCAGTTCGGGGGGAAATACTTCGCCCACGACGTGAGGGTCATCCGCCTGCCGCGCCACGGCGCCTCCTGCCCCGTCGGCATGGGGGTCTCCTGCTCGGCCGACCGCAACATCAGGGCCAGGATCGACCGCGACGGGGTCTGGTTGGAGGAGCTCGACCGCAACCCGGGCCGGCTGATCCCCGACCGCTACCGCGGCCGCCACACCCACGGCGTCGTCAGGATCGACCTCGACCAGCCGATGGAGAAAATCCGCGCGGAGCTGTCGAAGCACCCGGTGGCCACCCAACTTTCGCTCGACGGGACCATCATCGTCGGGCGCGACATCGCCCACGCCAAGTTCAAGGAGCTGCTCGACGCCGGCAAGCCGCTGCCGGAGTACCTGAAGAACCACCCGATCTACTACGCCGGCCCGGCCAAGACCCCCCCGGGAAAGCCCTCCGGCTCCTTCGGCCCCACCACCGCGGGACGGATGGACTCCTACGTGGAGCTGCTGCAACAGAACGGCGGGTCGCTCGTCATGATCGCCAAGGGGAACCGGTCGCAGCAGGTGACCGACGCCTGCAAAAAATACGGCGGCTTCTATCTCGGCTCCATCGGCGGGCCGGCGGCCCTGCTGGCCGAGGAGAACATCCGGAAGGTCGAATGCCTCGACTACCCCGAGCTGGGGATGGAGGCGGTCTGGAGGATCGAGGTGGTGGATTTCCCCGCCTTCATCCTGGTGGACGACAAGGGGAACGACTTTTTCAAGTCCCTGATGTAACCGGCCCGCAGCCGGACCGCAAAGGAGCGCCATGAGTCAGAGCGGGAAGCCCGTCGTCGCCCAAACCCGGCAGGGACGCCTGGAGGGGAGTTTCGAGAAGGGACAGTTCGTCTTCCGCGGGATCCCCTACGCGGCCCCCCCGACCGGCCGTCTGCGGTGGCGGGCGCCCGTTCCGGCGGAGCCGTGGACAGGGGTCCGGAGCGCGAAGGCGTTCGGCCCGGTCTCCCCGCAGAACCCGCTTCCCGGGTCGGACGTGATGGCCGCCCTCGCGGCCGCGGAGCCGCAGGACGAGGACTGCCTCTATCTCAACGTCTGGACGCCGGGCCTGGACGACGCGGCGCGCCCGGTCATGGTCTGGATCCATGGCGGGGCCTTCATCATCGGCTCGGGCTCCGAGAAGATGTACCGGGACAACACCCTGGTCCCGCGCGGCGACGTGGTGCTGGTGACGCTCAACTACCGCCTGGGCGCCTTCGGCTTCATGAACCTCCGGGAGATCACGGGGGGACGGATCCCGGCCACCGGCTGCGAGGGGCTGCTCGACCAGGTCGCCGCCCTGGACTGGGTGCGGGACAACATCGCCGCCTTCGGCGGTGACCCCGCCAACGTCACGGTGTTCGGCGAGTCGGCCGGCGCGATGAGCATCGGCGACCTGATGGGAATGCCGGCGGCCCGCGGGCGGTTCGGGAAGGCCATCCTGGAAAGCGGCGGCGCCAACACCGTCGGGACCCTCGAGGACGGGGTCGCCGCGGCGACGGAGTTTTTGGGGATCCTGGGCCTGGCGAAGCCCGGCCCGGACGCCCTGCTGGCGCTGCCGGCCGAACGGATCCTCGACGCCCAGCAGCAGCTGGCCCTCATCATGCGCCGGCGGGACAACCGGCTGACCCCCTTCCAGCCCGTGGTGGACGGGGAAGCGATGCCCGACATCCCGCTCGAGGCGATCAAAAGGGGATCCGCGGCGGGGATCCGGACCCTGGCCGGCACCAACCGGGACGAATTCAAGCTCTTCAACTTCATGGACCCGGCCTTTCGCCGCATGGACGAGGGCCTCATGCTCTCAAGGCTCCGGGACCTGATCCCCGAGGCCCACATCGACGGCGTGGTCGAGGCTTACCGGGGGGGGCGGCAGGGGCGGGGGGAAGCCGCCGGCCCCGCCGACATCCTCACGGCGATCCAGTCCGACTTCATGTTCCGCATCCCCGTTTTGAGGCTGCTGGAGGCGCAGGGGCTCCACGGGCGGCCGGCCTACAACTACCTCTTCAGCTGGGAGTCCCCGGCCGTCAAGGGGGCGCTCGGCAGCTGCCACGCCCTGGAGATCGGGTTCGTGTTCGGCAACTGCGACCCCTCCTTCTGCGGCTCCGGCCCCGATGTCGAAGCGCTCTCCCGGAAGATCCAGGACGCCTGGACCTCGTTCGCCCGCACCGGGGACCCCTCCTGCGATTCGCTGGGCGGATGGGCGCCTTACGCCCCCTCCCGCGCGACGATGGTACTCGACCGCGAGTGCCGGATGACGGCCGCCGCGCGCGAGGAGGAGCGTCGCGCCTGGGACGCTTTCGAGCTGCCGCTGACCAAGCCGATCTGACGGCGGGCGGGGAATCCGGGACCCTCCCCGGTGCCTTCGGTCCCGAACCCTGCTACAATTCAGGTGATGGTACTCCGAGCGCTTGTCCTTCTCATGTTTGTACCCCTGCTCGCCCCGAGGACGGGGCCGGCCCAGGACCCGCCCCCGACCTTTTCGGCCTCCGTCAACCTGGTGAAGGTCCCGATCAGCGTCTTCGATGTCGAAGGCAGGATGATGGAGGGCCTCGGGGCGGAGGACTTCCGCCTGTGGGAGGACCGGGCGCCGCAGGAGATCCGGAGCTTCGGCCTGGATACCTACCCGGTATCGGTGGTGCTTCTGCTCGACACCAGCCCGAGCAGCCGGAACGAACTGAAAAGGATCCGGGCGGCGGCGACCGAGTTCGTCCGGGGGCTCGACGCGGGGGACCGGTTTTCGGTGATCTCGTTCGACGACGAGGTGACCCGGATCCTGGACTGGACCGACAGCCGGAAAAAACTGGACAAGGCGCTGGGGAAGCTGCGCGCGGGGGTGCGCACGGCGCTCTACGACGCCATGTACCTGGCCGCGGCCGAACAGCTCAAGAACATCGACGGGCGCAAGGCCATCGTCCTCTTCACCGACTGCCTGGACAACCAGAGCCGGGTGGGGCTGGAGGAGGCGGAGCGCGCGATCGCCAAATCCCAGGCGTCCCTGTACGTGGTCTCGAAGACGGCCATCGTCGCCAGCGACGCCCGGCGCGAACGGCGGGTGGTGATCCTCAACGACATCTACCGGAGGCTGTTCGGGGATGACGAGGACTATATCGAGGAGTTTTTCCGGAAACGGGAGGAGGCGATGACCCGGCTGGCCGGGGAGACCGGGGGGCGCAGCTTCTTTCCGACCGACTACGACCAGATCCTGGGCATCTACGCCGATGTGGCCCGTGAGATGAAGAGCCGCTACTTCCTGACCTACGTTTCCAACCAGGCGCTGGAGCCCGACTCCTACCACCGGATCGCCGTCGAGTGCCTCAGGCCCGCGGCCCGGGTGGTCTACCGGAAAGGCTACTACCATCTTCCCCGCATGCCGCAGAACCCCCGCCTCTCCTCCGGCGCCTTCCGGGAACCCGAGTAAGGCCATTCCCCCGTTGTCCGACGATCCGCCGGTTTGCTAAAGTACATCCTTTTGGGCCTCGATCGGAGGGGAAGGCAGTGCTGTCCAGGATCTTTCACGCGTGGGAACTGAAGCTCTCCCGGCGCGACACCAACCGGAAGGTGCGGGAGTTCGAGTGGGGGCTGGAATTCCTACCGGGCGCGCCCGAGGCCGGCGACCCCAGGGAGTTCCTGCTGGAGTACGCGCGGCGGGCGGTCGAGGAGAGCGACCGCTACCACGCCTACGCCCCGGTGCGCGATTACGTCCTGGACGGGCGCAGCCTGGCGTTCACGAGCCCGCTCGCAACCCGCTACGAGCGGAACAACACCGTGCACGGGCGGTTTTTCCCGGCCGACTCGCGCGGGCGGGTGGTGCTGGTGCTCCCGCAGTGGAACGCCGACGCCGGCGGGCACCTGTCGCTCTGCCGGCTGCTCAACGCCTTCGGGCTGTCGGCGCTGCGCCTGAGCCAGCCTTACCACGACCTGAGGATGCCCGAGGAGCTGGAGCGGGCGGATTACGCCCTTTCGCCGAACCTGGGGCGGACGCTCGAGGCCACGAGGCAGGCGGTCATGGACTGCCGCGCCGCCATCGACTGGCTCGAGCGGCAGGGGTACAGCCGGTTCGCGATCCTGGGGACGAGCCTGGGGTCCTGCACCGCCCTGATCACGGCCGCGCACGACCCGAGGATCGGGGTGGCGGTCCAGAACCACGTCTCCCCCTGGTTCGCCGATGTCGTATGGAAAGGGATCTCCACCCGCCACGTCCTGGCGGGGCTCCGGGGACACGTCAGCCTGGAAGAGCTGAGAGAGATCTGGATGCCCATCAGCCCCATGGCCTATTTCCCGAAACTCCGGGGGTCCGGGAAGCGCTCCCTGCTCGTGCACGCGCTGTACGACTGCACGTTCCTTCCCGAGCTGTCCGAGATCGTCCTCGGGGAATACCGCCGGCTGGGGCTCGAACATTCCACCTTCGGGTTGCGCTGTGGGCACTACACCTCGGGCGTCTTTCCCTTCAACATAGTGCTCGGCCTGGTGATGTGCCGTTATATCCGCGCGAACCTGTAGCCCCGTTCCCGGCGGCGCCGGCAGGGCCGGGAAAAACCATGCGCCGGCGGGCGGGCGGCTATTCTTCGGGTTTGGTGACGTTTTCCGCCTGCAGCCCCTTCGGGCCCTCCGTCACCGAGAAACTCACGGCCTCCCCCTCCGAGAGGGTCCGGAACCCGTCCATCTGGATGGCGGTGTGGTGCACGAAGACGTCCCCGCCGCTGTTTCTCTCGATGAAGCCGTAGCCTTTGGCGTTATTGAACCACTTCACTTTCCCAGTCTCTTTTTCCATGGGAACCCGCTCCTGTCGTTAGGCATGTTTCCCTGACCGGTCATGGCCGCAAATGAAAAAGCCGCCACACCGTCTGGCGGCCGCCACCCGATCCGGATGCCCCCTATACTACTGAGTTCAATCCGGATATGTCAATCGGAACCTTGCGGTTGAGGCCTCCCGGCCGCGCGTCCTATTCCTCGATCCCTTCGAAGAGGTCCGATTCGGCTTCCGCGACCGATGGTTCGGAGACCGCGGCCAGGTGGTACAGTTCCTTGTCCCCGAACCGGCGCATGGCCCGGGCGAACGGCTCCCCGAGCGGGGCCTGGGTGGTGTGGGCCCGGAAGGCCGCGATCTTTTCCTCGACCCAGGGGCCGATCGCCAGCGTGGCCGAGCAGGGGGGAGGGGAGACGGGGGGCCGGTCGGGGAGGGTGAACGCGGCCGTCGAGTAATAGAGCTTCCGTGTCCGGTGGGGCTCGAGCCCCGCCGCCAGCTGCTCCGGATAGCGGTCGTTCCGGCCCGCCCAGTGAAAGGCCAGGGTCGCGAACAGCGAGGCCATGGAGTGGTCGAGATGTCCCGTCACCGCCCCTTCCGGCCCCATGGTCAGGAGGACGTGGGGCCGGATCCTGCGGATCCGTTCGGTCAGGTCTCCGACCACGGCGTGGAGGTCCGCGCGAACCAGCCCCGCGTCCGCGTAATCGAGAACCTCCCCGTGGGTGACCTGGAGGATGCGGCAGGAGGCGGCGAACTCGGCGCGCCGGAGCCGGGCGAGCTCGGCGTCGGAACGGGCCGCCCCCCGGTGGGTGGCCGCCTGCCCCGGAGTGAGACAGATCACGGAGGTTTCCACCCCGCGCGCGTGGTAATGGAGAAGCGCCCCCCCGAAAGCGCCGGCTTCGTCATCCGGGTGAGCCGTTATGGCCATGAGTTTCATCATATCCTCAAGGTAACGTGTGCGCGGCCCGGCATCAAGAAAAACTCCGGGCCGGCGGGCGGGGAAAAGCGCTTGTACCGGGCCGCTCCGCGGGGCATGATGGGTCCCCGTCCGGCGGGAGTTGAAACAGGACTCCGGCGGGGGCGTATTGCACAACGTTGACGAAGAACGACGAAGACTGACAGCGAAGAACTGAGACGGCGACGAAGGGTGGGGGTGAATGAAGGATCATCGCTTGGGGCTGTATTCGGGAATCGGGATGGTCATCGCCAACATGATCGGCGCGGGGGTTTTCTTGAGCACGGGCTATATGGCCCAGGACCTCACCCCGGGGCAGATCCTGCTGGCCTGGGTGATCGGCGCGCTGCTGGCCCTGTGCGGGGCGCGGGCCTACGCCGGGATCGCCCGGATCGTTCCCCGGTCGGGTGGGGAGTACCGGTTCCTGTCCACCCTCGTGCACCCGGCGCTCGGGTACCTGGCCGGGTGGGCCTCCCTCCTGCTGGGATTTTCCGCGCCGATCGCCATCGACGCCATCGCCGCGGGCGCCTTCGCGCATACGCTCGGCGACTGGGTGAACCCCACGTTGTTCGCCGTCGGGCTGATCGTGCTGATGACGGCGGTGCACGCCGTCGGCCTGCGCTTCTCGGTTACGGCGCAGAACGCCCTGGTGGCGCTCAAGATCGTCCTCGTGGTCGGCTTTATCTCCGTCGGCCTCGCGGGCGGGAACAACGCCTGGCCCACCTGGCAGCCCACGAGCCCCTCGGAAGGCTTCCCGCTGGGGGCTTTCATGCAGAACCTCTTCTTCATCGCCTTCGCCTTCAGCGGCTGGAACGCGGCGGTCTACGCCGCTTCCGAATTCCGCAACCCCCGGCGCGACGTCCCCCGGGCCCTGATCCTGGGGTGCTCCATCGTCGGCGTCCTCTACCTGTTCGTGAACTGGGTGTTCGTGGCCAACCTCACCCCCGAGCAGTTCCGGGTGGTGAACGACTACGAAACCGCCCGGATCACCCTCGGCCACCTGATCATGCGCGACGTGGTGGGCGACTTCGGCGCCGCCTGCATGTCGGTGCTGGCGATCATCGCCTTCATCTCGGCCGTCAGCGCGATGACGTTTCTCGGACCCCGCGTTTATGCCGCCATGGCCCGGGACGGGTTTCTCCCCGCGGTCCTCAAGGGGAAGGAGGGGCGCCCCCCGGTGGGGGCGGTGATGCTGCAGGGGGGCATAGCCCTTTTCCTGGTCCTGGCCTACCAGCTCGGTGAGGTGCTCAGCAACGTGGGAGCCATCCTCACCCTGTTTTCGGCGCTGACGATCTTCTCCCTCTTCTGGGTCCGGTTCCGCCGCAGGGAATTTTCCCGGCCGCAGACCGCCGCCCTGGCGGCCGCCCTCATCTATCTCGCCTTTTCCGGGGTGATGCTCTATTTCGGCTTCAAGAGCTCCCCGACGCTGAACCTCTGGGTCGGTTCGAGCATCCTGGCCGCCCTCATCGGCTACTTCGTGACCCGTGCCCGGCGGCCCCTCGGGGGGGAGCCCGAGGTGCCGGATGAGGCCGCGCCGTAGCCTCCGCCCCTGCGCCTTATTGCACTTTCGATCGGCCGGCCGTATTATTGGGGCGGTTATGGGCGGCCGCGTGTGCCGCCTTTTCATGCACCAGGAGGTGTGATGAGTTCCCTGAACCCAGATCTGCAAAAACCGGCGCCCCAGGAAAAGGGGCTGGTTCCGGAAGCCGTGAAGCTTGCGCTTATCCTGATTCTGCTTTAGCTGGTGATTTACCTTTTCTACTCCCACTCCCGCTACCGGAGGGCGCAGCAGGCCGAGTTGGATCAGCTCGGAGCCCGAATAGCCGAACTGGAGACCCGCAACAAGGTGACGGAAGCGGCCCTGGCCAGCCAGGTGTCCGATTTGAAGTCCAACCTGGAAGAGGCCGTGGGGAGCGCCGAGGAAACCTTCAAGAAAACGACGGCCCAGATCCAGGCCGAGGGGAAGAAGACGAAACAGGAACTGGCCCAGGCGCTTTCCACCAAGGCCGATGCCTCGCACGTGGAGGCCCAGGTGCAGGCGGTCAAGAGCGAGGCCGAGAGCAGAATAGGCCAGGTCAGCACCGAGGTCGGCGGGGTCAAGACCGAGGTCGTGAGCGTCCGCACCGACCTGGAGAGCACCCGCAGGGACCTGGAGGGGACCCGGCGGCAGCTGGTGGATGTGAAGGACAGCCTGAGCGCCGCCGTGGCGAAGAATTCGAGCGAACTGGCCCAGCTCCGCTTGAAAGGGGAGCGCGATTTCTTCGAGTTCACTCTCCCCGACAAGAAGAACCCGGTCAAGGTGGAGGACATCCGGATTCAGCTGACCCGTACCGACCACAAGAAGGGGAAGTTCAACCTGAAGATCTACGTGGACGACAATCAGCTGGAGAAGAAGGACCGACTCATCAACGAGCCAATCCAGTTTTTGGTGGGCAAGAACCGGATCCGCTACGAAGTGGTGATCAACTGGGTGCAGAAGAACAAGGTGGGGGGGTATTTGAGCATCCCCAAGGACAAGGTCATCTCCGCGGAGCGGCCCAGGTAGGACCGGGCTTCATCAGCGCGGGGAAAAACGAAATGGAGAAGGGCGGCCGTCACCGGCCGCCCTTTTTTGTGGTGGGCGCGCCCGGCCGGGCTTCAGGTCCGGGCGAGCTCCCTCAGGAACAGGAAGAAGAGCTGCGCGTCCTTCAGAAAATTGAGGACCACCCTGTGCGGGCGGGCCAGCAGCCGGAGCGGCCTGGCGGTGGCCCGCTGCCAGAATTGCCGGAGATCGGAACGGGAACAGGTGAGGCGCTTGGCCATCCCGAAGTTCAGGTTGCGCAGCGCCAGCGCCAGGCGCGAGGGCACCCGCAGCTCCGGAAACTGCATCCGGGCGCGCATGTGCGCGATCTGCAGTTCGGCGGCGCGGAGGTTGCGGTTGAGCTGGCCGCGCAGGTTCTCGATCTCGGCCAGCAGCCGCAGTTCGGCCTCGCTGCGCTGGCGCGTCTGCAGCCAGAGTTCCTCCATTTCGAGCGTCAGGGCCAGCCAGCTCCGGAGCGTGGCGCGGATTTCGCGGCTGCGCCGGAGGAGATGGCGCCGCCGGGACTCCACGACGCACCCGGGACGGCGGTCGAGGCGGTCCTTGAGCCGGAAAAACCCGTGCAGCATCGGGTGCCCCCCCTCGATCAGGGCCGAGTTCCGGTACCAGATGAAATCGAAGAAGATGTTCCGGTAATTCTCCGGGTTGGCGCGGCGGAGCACGGAGCGCATGTAATCGAAGGAATAGAAATTCTTCCATGCTTCCCGGTAGGAGGCCGCCAGTTCCCCGGGGCGGAAGTTCGGGTGCCGGATCGTTTCGTGGAACGAATCGTAATCGTTCAGGTCGGGGTGCATCGGCTCGCCGCTCTGCACCATGCGCGCGTGGTCCTGGGAGCCCGGGATCGGGGTCAGCATGAAGAACGACGCCTGCTCCACCTGCAGTTCGTCCTGCAGCCGGGCCACGTCCGCGCGGAGCGATTCCGGGGTGTCGAAGGGGAAGCCGAAGATGTAGGCGACGTGGGTCGCCACCCTGGCCTCGTGCCAGGCGGCGATCAACCGCGCGTAGTCCTCTACGTGGTTCTGGGTTTTTCCGACGGCCTCGAGGTTCCGGGGGTTGATGCTCTCCATCCCGATGAATACCTGGGTGCACCCGGCGCGGGCCGCCAGAGGGATGAAATCGGGGATGCGGTAGGACTGCGTATCGACCTGGATCATGAACTCGATCGGGATCCGCTCCTCCTCCCGCAGCCGGATGAGCTCAAGGAAGATTTCGCGCCAGTAGCCGTTGCGGGCGAAATTGTCGTCGGTGAAAAAATAAAAATTGACCCGGCTCCGGGCGTAGTTTTCGCGCAGGGTCCGGATCAGCGCCTCCGGGGAGCGCTCGCGCATCTTTCGCCCCTGGACGCTGATGATGGAGCAGAAGCTGCAGTTGAAGGGGCAGCCCCGGCTGCAGTCGATGGTCCCGAAATTGGAGACGATGAACTTCCTGAGGTAGTCCCCGTGGATCATCGGGATGGGGCGGTCGTGAAGATCGGGCTTGCGGTCCATGAAGTCGTACAGCGGCCGCAGCCGGTCCTCGGCCGCGTCCCGGAGCAGGTCCCCCCACGTCTCCTCCACCTCCCCCTTCACCACGGTCACGCCGAGGTCCAGCAACTCCTGGATTTCGGGGGAGATCCCCTCGAGCATCGCCAGCATGCCGCTGACATGGAAGCCGCCGATGAGGACATCGAGCCCCCCGGCGCGGAATTTCCGGGCCAGGTCGGCCGCCCGCGGAAACTGGTTGGACTGCACGCCGGCGAGGGCGATCACGGTCCGGGTGCGGGGCGGGCGGTGCGACCGGATGATGCGGCGCACGGGGATCTTCTCGACGGTGTCGTCCAGCAGCTCCACCTCCACGTTCATGTCCCCGAGCAACCGCCGCTCGGCGACGTCGCGGGTGAGGCTGGCCAGGCAGGCCAGGGTGTTGCTCGGCAGCACCCCCCGGAAATGACGGATGACGTAGCCCTCGTCGTCGTACTTCGACGGCTTGATGAGGACGACGCGGAGGGTCCTGCCCGTGGGCCGGGCCGATCTGAAAAGACTTCGGGTCATCTGCTGCATCCTGTTCAAGGTTATACCCGGTGATTTTAGGGTCCTGAAAAGGGATGCGCAACGCCCCGGGGGCTCCTTTTACAGAGCTTTTACATAAAGGGACCCCGCCCGGCGGGCCATTGGGGCCGCCCGCCCCGCCGGGGTTCAGCGGTTGAAAATCCAGGTGGGGAAAGGTTTCGCAGACGAGGAGATCAACGAGAGCTTGCGCGCGCGGGCCGCGTCCGGGTCCGCAGCGCCGATGTGCATGTGCCTGCCTGTCGCCAGCGACCTGTAGGCGGTCTCGATGACGCGCACGGAGGCGAGCTCCTCCTCGGCGGTGATTTCCGGGACCTCCTCGCCCGAGACGACATCCATGAAATGGCTCAGCTGCAGGCCGAGGGCTTTCTGGGTGCTGTACCCCTCGCCGAAGTGGATCCAGTCGGCCGCCCCGGTGGGGCGGTAAAACGATTTGCGCCAGCCGATGCACATGTTCCCCTGGGTGCCGTAGATGCGGAAATAGTCCTCGCCGTTGTTCTTGAGCGCCCAGCTCAGGTGCAGGGTCCCGAGGATGCCCGGCTCGGTGCTCAGTTCCAGCCGGACCGTGTCTTCCACCTCCCTGGACTGGACGCGGCGCCCCTCCTCCGCCCGGATCGCCTGGATCGGTCCGAAAAGGTAGCGCACGACGTCCACGGCCAGGGGGCCGCTGTCCATGAGCACTCCCCCGCCGCTGAGTTCGGGTTGGACGTTCCATCGCGAGGTCATGTCGACCGTTTCGCGGAAATCCCCCTCGAATTCGAGCACGTGGCCGAGGATGCCGGCCTGGATCAGCCCCCTGGCCTGGATGACGTCGGCCACGAAGCGGAATTTGGAACCCATCATGAGGGTGGCCGCGCAGCGGCGCGCCGTCTCCTTCATCTTTTCGGCCGACTCCGGGTCGAGGGCCAGGGGCGGTTCGCACAGGGTGTGGGTCCGGTTCTCGAGCAGTTGCGTGGCGATCTCCGCGTGGCTGGCCGGCGGGGTGCAGATCACCGCCCCCTCGGCCTGGTGGCCGGCGGCCAGGCAGTCCTCCACCGAACCGTAGGACTTGCACCGGAAGGAATGCCGGAACGCCTTCGCCGCCTCGGGATTGGGGTCGATGACGGCCTCGAGACTCATGTGCGGGTGGTTGTGGATCACCGTGGCGTAGCAGTGGCCCATCCGACCGCATCCTACAAGCACGAATTTAAAGGATTTAGCCCATTTCTTAAAAACATCTGCCCGCAAGGTGCCCTCGCTTTTCCACTGCCGTCGTCTGCGTGCGCGGTTCCCCATTGATATCGGCATCCTGGCGTCCGGCATTATGGCAAAATGGCCCGGTCGGGACGGAAATCCCGCGGCCCGAAACCGTTTCGCGCACGGACTAATGTCTTGGCATATTATTGATAAAATTGGGTTTGCTGGATTGATCTAGTCTTCCACGATGCAGGCGACGTGCTCCTTGCGCACGAGGAGGCGGGGCCCCTGGGCCGACAGCCCGATGCTGAAGCAGTCCCGGTCGTAGTAGCGGATGTGGCCACGGAATCTTTCCCCGTCCGTGAGGACCACGGTGACTTTGGTGTGCGAATCGACCAACCCCTTGAGATAGGCCGCCTCCTCCCCCGTGCCGCCGGGGTGGATCCAATCCTCGCTCTCCCCGGGATCGACCGGCAGGCCGTAGGGCAGTTGGTTGGGATGCGGCGCGGGGTGGGGCTGATGAGGGCGCCGGGGGTGGTGGGGCGCGTGGCGGGGGCCCGCGCCGGGTGGCCGCCCGTGCGGCCGCCCATGCGGGTTCTTTCCCTGCCTGCGATGATTCCCGTCCGGAAAAGTCATGGTGGGCCTGCCGCTCGATCCGCCGCCGCTCCCGTCATGGGGCGGTCGAGGCGGATGCGGCAACGATAACAGATCCGGTTTTACAGAGAAACAAAATTCATTTAAGATCCTCCGGCGGAACCCTTCCCGCGCCGCAAAGGAGAGTCGGCAGATGCGCATAGGCCTCATCAACACCAACCGCCTTCGACCCCCGGTGGCGCCGATCGCCCTGGACTATCTCGCCGAGGCGCTCGACGCGGCCGGGCAGGCGGTATCCCTCCTCGACCTTTGCTGGGAGGAGGATCCGGAGGCCGCCATCGGGCGATTCCTGGCTGAAGAAGAGTGCGGCCTGGTGGGAATGACCCTGCGCAACACCGACGACTGCGCCTATCCGAACCGCGGGAGTCACCTTCCCGGATTCGCGCGGATGGTGGCGGCGGTGCGGCGCGCGAGCGACGCCCCGATCGTGCTGGGGGGCGTCGGGTTTTCGGTGATGCCCGGAAAGATCCTCGAACTGACCGGGGCCGATTACGGTATCTGGGGGGAAGGGGAATTCGTCCTGCCGGAACTGGCCCGCCGGCTCGAGCGGCAGCTGCCGGTGGAGGGCCTCCCCGGCCTGGTCTGGCCGGAGAACGGGGTCTGGAAGCGCAATCCCCCCCGCTTCGGCCGCCTCGACCGGCTCCCCCGGATGCGGCGGCGCTGGCTCGACAACGGCCGCTATTTCCGGGAGGGGGGGCAGGCGGGATTCGAGACCCAACGGGGGTGTTCCGGCCGCTGCATCTACTGCGCCGACCCGGTCGCCAAGGGGAGGCGGGTGCGCCGCCGGCCCCCCGAAGCGGTGGCCGACGAAATCGAACACCTGCTCGGCCAGGGGATCGACGTCCTGCACACCTGCGACGGGGAGTTCAACCTTTCCGAAACCCACGCCCTCGACGTCTGCCGGGAGATCGCGCGCCGCGGGCTGGGGGAGAGATTGCGCTGGTACGCCTACTGTTCCCCCGTCCCCTTTTCGCGCGGGCTGGCCCGGGCGATGCGCGCGGCCGGCTGCGCCGGCATCGATTTCGGCGCCGACCACGGGGACGGGTCCATGCTGAAAAGGCTGGGGCGCGGCCACGTTCCCGCGGACGTCGTCGACGCGGTCGGCAATGCCCGGGAGGAAGGGATGGCGGTGATGGTGGACCTGCTCCTGGGCGCCCCGGGGGAAACCCTTCGCGGGATCGAGCGGACGGTGGAGATGGTCCGCCGGGCCGGGGCGGACCTGGCGGGGGTCTCCCTGGGCGTGCGGGTCTTCCCGGGGACGCCGCTGGCGGCGCAGCTGGGGTGGAACGCCGGCGTGGAGCCGGCATTCTTCCTGGAGCCCGAAATCGCCGGTTCCGTCTTCGAGCGGCTGGACGCCCTCATCGGCGCCGACCCGAAATTCCTGTTTTTCGATCCCTCCAGGCCGAAGCGGAACTACAACTACGATTCCAACGAGCGCCTCGTCGAAGCGATCGGGAAGGGTTGCCGCGGCGCCTTCTGGGACATTCTGCGGACCTACGCGGGCTGACGCACCGTCGTCAGGGGTGGCCGTTGGACAGAAACCGTTCCACGTTGGCGCGGAGCCGGGCGACCTCGGCCGGGCTGAGCCATGGGTTGGACAGGTGGCGCATCACTTCCTCCTCCGTCATCCCCAGCCGCACCCCCTCTTCCACGGCGACGGCGTACCCCTCGATCTCCGTGGGGCGGTCGACGTAGTGCAGGCCGCGGTCCCACAGGTCCTTCCCCTCGTAGAACTGGCGCAGGTGGGCCAGCTCGTGCGCCAGGTCGAGGTAGAGGTCGAGCCCGCTCCCGTCGCGGTAGTACGACTCGAACAGGGCGATGGCCGGCAGCTCGATATCGACGAAGCAGAACCCCTCCTCCTGCCGGATATCGACGCGCGCCCGCTCGAGCAGCGGGCCGAGCGGGGTGGCGGCGGTCCCGATCCGGCGCGCCACGGGGCTCTCCGCGAGCCGCGGCAGCAGCGTACTGTATGGGTGGAGGCCGCAGGGGAGGCCGCGGACGACTCGGGCGTATTCGGGCAGTTCGATCCTCATCTCCCGATTGTGCCAGATTCCGCGGGGCACTTCGAGCCCAACCGGCGGCCCCGACCGGCGGCCTCGAGGAGTGCGGCGGTTCCGGGCGCGCAATGGTACAATCGGGCCATGACAAAAGATCAGGCCGTGGCATCGCCGGAGACCCTGTTCGGTTTCGCGGTGCGCGCACGCATTCTCCTGGTCGGCCGGGACAATATCGCGCGCGCCAGGGGGCGCCTCCACTTCGTGCTGGTCACCGAGGACCTCTCCGCCAACAGCCGCGACGAAATCCTGGAGGACTTCCGCCATTACCCCGTCGTCGCCTGCTACACCTCCGCGGAACTGGAGAAGCTCCTGGGGGTGCGCAACACCAAGGTCGTGGGTTTCCGGAAATCGACCCTGGCGCAGTCGATCTACCTGGCGCTCAAGGAGCA
The DNA here is from genome assembly GCA_012729555.1 of Acidobacteriota bacterium. Lineage (NCBI taxonomy): Bacteria > Pseudomonadati > Acidobacteriota > Acidobacteriota bacterium. The sequence continues at coordinate 106,680 of JAAYCX010000090.1, read as the reverse complement.
CCGGATCCACTCCCCGGCATGAGGGGCAAAAACCGCGGGTACGCATTCCGCAGGAGCCTGGGCCCGGAAGCCGCCGGCGTCCCCCTCCTCGAATATCTCGGGCGCCACTATCCCGGAACCGCTCAAGATAAGTGGCTCGACCGCATCGGTGCGGGGAGGGTGCTCCTCGACGGCGTCCCGGCCTCCATCGACACCCTCCTCGCGCCGGGGCGGGAGCTGACCTGGTCCCGCCCGCCGTGGGAGGAGCCCGAGGTGCCTCTCGACTACGCCATCCTCCACCTGGACCCGCACCTTCTCGCGGTGGCCAAGCCCGCGGGGCTCCCGACGATGCCCGGGGGCGGCCTCTTCATGGAGCATACCCTGCTGGCGCTGGTGCGCCGGCAGTTCCCCCGGGCGAACCCGCTCCACCGGCTGGGGCGGGGGACCTCGGGGGTGGTGCTCTTCGCCCTGACGACGGAGGCCTTCGCCCGCGTCTCCGCCCTATGGGGAGGAGGACGCACGCGGAAGCTTTACCGCACCCTGGTCTCCGGCCAGCCCGCCGAGGACCTATTCGATATCGACGTCCCGATCGGCCCCGTCCCCCATGCGCTCCTCGGCTCGGTCCATGCCGCGCACCCGGCAGGGAAGCGGGCCCACAGCCGGGTCCGGGTCCTCGAGCGCCGCGCGGGCGCCGCGCTGGTAGAGGTCGAGATCACGACCGGCCGCCCGCACCAGATCCGCATCCACCTGGCCGCGGCCGGCCACCCGCTCGTGGGCGACCCCCTCTACGCCCCCGGCGGCGTCCCCCCCGAAGGCTGCCGCGCCCTCCCCGGCGACCTCGGCTACCACCTCCACCACCTCACCCTGGCCTTCCCCCACCCCGCCGACGCCCGCCGGGTGGAAATCACCTGCGCCCCGCCCCCCCTGCTCCGCCTAAGCTGACTTCCCCCCCGCTCCCCCGACACCCCGCTCCTCCCCGGGCATGCGTTTCCCCTTGCAAACCTCCCCATAATCCCCTATCTTTTTCTACCGTGGACTACGAGCACCCCGGACCCCGTGTCCGGAGCCGCCCGCCGCCCACGCCGGACACCGCAGGAAAAGAGTGGGGCTGTAGCTCAGCTGGGAGAGTGCCTGACTGGCAGTCAGGAGGTCACGAGTTCGATCCTCGTCAGCTCCACCAATAAAATCAATAACTTACCGATATTCATCCAATCAATAAATCATCCTGGGGTAGCATGGGGGAGGCAAACGGTCATGATGCGTCGACGAGGTTATGGTCAGCCACGGTGTGAACAGCCAGGAAAAGTACAAATGTCATCTAGGTAAATACAATTCGGCGCATGACATCGTGGAAGAATTCGCGGGACCAGGCAGTCAGTGTCTCGGGATCTTTTACGAAGGGTTCCACTTCCTTTCTTGCCTGATTTACATCCAATCTTTGAACAACGGCTTTCCCAATGACGGATAACTTTTCCGGTGTCAGCTTTTCCGTTTTTTTCAGATGACCGCTTTGAATCATCCGTTGCTCAAGATGTTTGAGATGTAATTGCGGGTGATTGGCTGCATACCAGACCAAGTCATACCAGTCCCGTCCCTTCACGCGGTTTTTCCAATTCCGGCAAAGTGCTGCGTGCATTTTGCCGGCAAACATATCGGGAAGGGCGAATGCCCTGACCGAAAACGGAATAGGCTGCAAAAGGAAACGCGTCTCGGTGTCAAATCCGGGCGGAGGATCCGTATCCACTTCTATTTTTAATTTCAGAACCTGTCCGGGTGGAATACTCGCAGTTAGACCCTCAGTGGTATTGATGACAAGGAGATGCTTCAAAGTATCCGCCTTGAGAAATGCCGACCGGATTGCACTTTGACCACTCTTTGATTTGCCGGTCACGGTTGCATCAAATCCGAACGAGCGGATCTCCTTTTCGAGAGCATTGCAGTAGCGGGAGAGATCGAATTCCGCCGCAGGCTTCAACAAAGAAAAATCCAGGTCTTCGGAATAACGATCCATTCCATGGAGGATGCGCAGCGCCGTGCCTCCATAAAATGCGGCTTTTTCGAAAAAGCGGCTTCGCCACAGGCCAAGAAGCGCAATCTCCTGCAAGATCTCGCGCAGGACTTTAACATCGTCTTCTGCTCTCCTGCGTTCGTATCGTGCCAACATACGCGCTACGGCTTCATTCATGGGAAACTCCACTTTTTTGGAGACGCGCTACAACCTTTTGGAGCAAACGCAACTTGCGTGATCCATACCGTTCGGCGAGGATTGCCAGGGTATCGGCCCTCAGCTTTACGAGGCTTTCGGCATCGATCCGCAGGTTTTGCGTCAGGTACTTGCGCATATCATCCTGGTTGCGGATGCCGGTTCCGCGATCGTCCTGGATCTTATCTGCAAGGGCTTTCTCCGGGACTGCCATCAGGAACGCCCGGCCGCCTTCGAGCTGAACCTGGTCAACACCGACAGGAAATGCAGGCGGCGCAATCCGGTGATAAATAAACAATCCGACCGGGGTGACGAAACGGCGGCTTCTGCCGGTGGTCACTGACGTGATGGATTCAACTCGTTCCGGGATCAGGCCGTGATAATGGAGGGCATAATCGAGCGAGATGCAAGACGGGCCATAAATCATGTTTGCCAGAATTTCCCGGGAAAAGGGACGTCGGGCATACATCGGACCGAAGATATAGATGCCCTTCTTCACGCGGATAATCGAGTTTTTCCGGAGGAGACTGGTGATTTTATCCCGGGGACGTTCGTACTCCTTCAGGCTATCCAGAAGATTCTGGTAGTCAAACTCTTCTCCAGCGATTCGTCTTCTCAGATCATCGATCACGATGCCGCGCTCCCGGACAAATATAGAATATAACTACATGGTATGTCGACAAACAATCGACATACTGTGACTATAACGACGTATCTGTTTGGCTGCCTCTTCTTATTCTATCCTTGAGAATCGTTTGTTCATCAGACCGGGAAACTCTTCGATGGCCGGCTCCCAGGGGGTCAGGATATCGCCGTCCCCTTTTGTATTGATCGAGCGCCATTATGGAATAGCGTCGGTAACACTGGACATGTCAGGATTATATCGTACCGAAGCATTCTGTGAGATGAATGTCCGGGCGCAATGACCAACTCCATGAGTGAGGTGCACACCGCTTCACTGGCACGACCCCGGGCCGTCAGGGGGGCGAAGGCAGGATAACCGAAGGGAAAATCGACGGGAACGACGTTCCCTTTGCGGTTGCGATGGAAGGCGGCATGCTGGCCGGGCTGAAGATCAAGTACAAGGGGGCCGCTGCAGGTCTGCTCACGGGGGTTTCTTCCAGCGTTTCGAGAGTGGCCCGGTTCCCGTGCCGGTTGGATGCGACATATGGGCGGGTTCCTCCGGCCGTTTTTCGCCCGTGAACCCTTGCGACCGCATGGTTCCAGCGCCAATACGTCCTTCCCGGACCACGGTAACGGGGCGGCGAAAATGTGTTCGGAAAGGTGGCGGCTGCGTGATAGATTGGGTTTTCAAAAGGCCGCCTTGATGGTATGCAACTTTATTGGACGCAAGCAGTTATACGCACCCAAAGGGGCGCGGTCCCCTTTCTTCATCGGCGGTCGGGGATGTCGCGGATGACCTCGGGTCGGCGGGTCGGATTGAAAGGAAATGCACAATGAAACCTGGAATCGCGTGCCTGTTTTCCATTCTTTTTCTGTTTTATTGCGGCAGCGCGACGGCAAGGAACTATCAACAGCATTTCGGCAACGATGCGAGTTTTGAAACCCTCGAGGAAGCCCGCCTCAACGGCCCTGCCCTGCTTGCGAAATGGACCGGCCGCACCTATGTGCCCGATCCCGCCCTCGAGACCTATCCGGCCGGCACCACCTTCGTGTACCGCTCGGCCAGGATGTTCACCGACCTGAGTGCGGCCGCACGGATGAACACGAACATCCTGGTCTATACGGACCGGTCCTTCGAAAGCAAGGATGCGGCGCTCGCCTTCCTGAAGGAGCTCGGCCTGACCGGCATCATCGGGAAGGCCTTCGGCAGCGTGGTGCTGGTGACGCCCATCGACAAGGAAAAGGGGTTCGGCATTGCGGACCAGACCGCCTATTACCAGCTGCAGTCCGCCATGTGCAATGTCGGTTACTCCAGGCGTGTGGAACGGAAGCTGAGCTATTACGCCGACAGCGCCTGGTACGGCGGCGTGACGTATCGCTACCTGATCGGCCTGGACGGCGGGGCCACGTTCATCAACAACTACATTTCCAGCACCTTCGACTATATCACCCGCGTCGCCGGCCTGCTTCTGGTAGGCGGGAATATGGAACGCATCCGCGAGGTGGCTTCTTTTGTCCCCGTGTATCTTGTCAACGCGCCCGAAGCCGTCATCGGAAAATACCGGGCGGGCAACCGCGCGGACGCCTGGGGCAGGCAGGGGGAGCTCGAGTACTGCTTCAATCAGGCGCAGCCGCTCCAGAGGGTGATCGTGGCTTCCGCGAACGATCCGGACCTCCCGTCCATCGTCCGGGACGCCTACGATCGGCTCTTCACCAGGGCGCTGCGCGTTCCCGTGGTCAAATCGAATCTCCATACGGCGTCCACTCCCTACGCGGACTATAACTTCAACGCGGCGCCCTACTCCCTGGGCAAGCGCAATGCCATCACGGATGGGGTGACGGCGGACAAGGTCCATGTCATCGAGCATCAGGAGGACCGTTTCAAGGATGTGGTGTCGGCGTCCGGCGAATACCTGGATACCTGGTACGAACTGCTCCCCGAGGAGGTAAAGAACAACACGGCGCCAGGGCATTCGATTCCGCTCGTCCTGGCCAATCACGGCGGCGGGGACGATCCCCTGCAGTATCTCGATGAAATCGGCCTGGTTCACCTGGCAGGCGAAAAACGGATCGCCGTCGTCGCCCCCTTCCATTCGAATGTGACAAACCTCCTGAGCGCTGTCTTGCCAAAACTGGTGCAGTATATGCTGGATACCTACCCCGCGCTCGACCCGTCGCGGGTGTATTGTACCGGCTACTCCATGGGTGGCCGGGCCACCCTGGCGGCGCTGGGCGGGAACGCCAGGATCTTTGCCGCCGCCGTTGCACAGGGCGCGGTGACCTACCTGGCGACGGAGGAGCAGGCGAAACAGTATGCGGACACGGATATCCCGATTCTCTTCACGACCTCCACCTACGATTTCCACATGGACGAGGCCACCCTCGCGCTGCGCCTGAACTACTATTTCGGCATGAAGTCCATCACTTTCGACTATACGACGTTGATCAACCAGTACCTCGGCTACAACGGGATGGACCCGGTCCGGTTCGACTTCGCCGCCTATCCCATGAGCGGGTTCAAGGGGGACGCGTACGAGAGGGTGATGCTGAACAACGAGTACGCCACCCATACCTGGACGATCCACAACGGCGACGGCGTCCCCATGGTGGGGCTCAACGTCACCGAATTTCTGCCCCACGGCCTCTACCAGGAGTACGCCGGCATCTTCTGGAACTTCGCGAAGCACTACTCGCGAAACCCGGAAACCGGCGGAATCGTATACAACGCTTTTGTGGATTAAGGCACGGGAGCGGTTCGGGAACCGCTTTTTCCGACCGGTACCTGTTTGACGGCGGCGGCGCCGCTGCAGAAAGAGAGAGTTGGCATGAGTAGATCGGTCGCCGGACAGAGCGCACTGTTTGCCGCAATTCTCCTGGCGGCGGGTACGTTCAGCCTGACGGGGGCCGAGGCCCCATACTCCTACATGAACTACCGCAACCGTCAAAACAACGGGGCGACGTTCGAGCTTCTCGAAGAGGCGCGTCAGAGCGGGCCGCGAGCGGTGGCGTCCCTGTACGGAAACGGGGAAAAGCGATTCGCGCCGCATCCCGCCCTGGAAACCTTCCCTGCGGGAAGCGTGTATGTGTACCGTTCGGCCAATCTCTACGGGGGACGGACGGCCGCCCGGAACAATACGGCCGTGGTGGTTTTTTGCGAACGCCGCTTCCAGGGGAAGGACGAGGCGCTCGGCTTCTTGACGGAATTGGGATTGATCCGGCAAATCGATTCGGTGACGGGAAGCGTCATTCTCGTCACGCCGGCCGAGCCCGGCGCGGGCTTTACCAGGACGGATCTCGAGAACTATGACACCCTGCACGGCGTCCTCTTCACGCAGAACGCCTCTCAGCGCACGAATGAAGGAATCCTTTACTACTCCGACGCGGAGTACTGCGGCGCCTACGGCAAGGTGTATTTCATCGGCATCGATGGCGGCGCGACTTTCATCAACAATCGGATCGCGCCGCGGAAAGACCTCGTCGGCCTCTGTTCCGGCCTGATGCTGATCGGGGGCGAAATGGACGCGTCGGTGAAGGTCGGCACCTATGTGCCCGCCTACCTTCTCAACGGCCCGCCGACGGCCGTGGAGCGGTACCGCAGGGTCAACGGGACGGACGCCTACCGCGTGGAAGAGGGCGTTGAGGTGTTCTACAACCGGCTGGTGCCGCTGCGGCGGGTGATGGCGGCCAGGGATCCGCGGCCGGAGCTTTCCACCCACGTTGCGGATGCCTTCCACGACCTTTTCCTCGAGGCCCAGCGGGTGTCCGTGATCCGCTCGCTGGCGCAGGAGGCTGTGAACACCCCGCCCTACCTCGACTACGTCGCGGCGCCCGCAATCAGCCGCTATGCGCTCTGCCCTCGGAACGCCATCGTCGATGGCGTCACGGCCAGGGGCCGGCTTCATGTCTCCCTGCGCCAGGAGGAGATTTTCGGCGACCTGAAGACCCAGTACGATCAGTATCTGCAGAGCTGGTATGAATGCATCCCGCAGGACGTCCTGGATGGGACGGCGCCCAGGGGGAGCGTTCCCGTGATCCTGGCGCTGCACGGAACGGGGGACGATCCCCTGATGTTCGTCGATGAAATCGGGCTTCTGGAGGTCGCCGGACGGGAAAAGGCGGCCGTGATCGCTCCTTTCGAGGAAGAACTGGTCGTCGTTCATGAGGGGGCACGGGTCGCCATGGGAGTGCCGGTCTCCGAGGGGGTCCTGGTCCAGGCGTTGCCGCGGCTGATCGCGCACGTGCTGGAAAAATATCCGGCGCTGGATGCTTCCCGGGTATACGCCACCGGATATTCCCTCGGCGGCGGCGCCACCTACCGGGCCATATACGGCGGCATGGAAAAGATCGCGGCTGCCGTTCCCATGGCGGGCATGCACGACGACATGTTTTATTTCAGTACCCCGGAAGAGGATGCGCGGCTGCGGGAGATTGGAATGCCTGTCATGATTCTGACATCGACCTTCGATCTGGGCTTCCAGCAGGAGGAAGGCCGGCTGACGGACAATACCCTCAAGCTGCTGCGCGACTTTGCCCGGGTGAACCGGGTCCAGCTGGCGGATGTCCGCGATTTTTCGGCCCATCCCCTGGTCGGGTATCCGGCAGACCGGATGGAGGTGACCACGCTGGCCGGGGAGTGGCGCACCTTTCTGTGGTCCTTCAAGAATGACGAGGGGATCCCGATCCTGGGCCTGTCGTGCACCGAGAACCTGACGCACGCGCTGTATCCCAACTACGGCGAGATCGCCTGGAACTTCATGAAGCATTTCGCCCGCGAATCCAAAACGGGGAAATGGCTCTATACGCCTGAATGAAACGAGGGCTTTGCTCCGCTGCGAGTTCCTTCAGCCCCTAATGCCCCGTATCCATACGGTTCGGCCTGGCCCGTAATATCGAAACGTTGGGGACTTGCGATGATTCCTGCCCCATGGCCGGTTTTCGGCGATACGGGCAAATCAGCGAGACGTTACCTTCCGAACGTGCACCGCATTGGGCCGGATACGCCGGTCCGGACCCGCCGATTCAATCGATCAGGGTGAACGGTTTGGCGAAACGCCGTCCAGATCCCCATCCTCTGGAACCCGCAAAAGGCAGGGGAGTTCGCCTTTTAAAAATGATATTGCATAAGAATGGGGAAAAGTGGTTAATAGATCTATAGAAATATCAGAAAACAATCACGCGATTCCTTGTCGATTCCGGGACGTTTAAAAGGATGAAACCTATTCGTTTCATCCGGGCGGTGCATGCGCTGAATCCACGACCGAATGATCCGGGGCGCCCGGCCGAGCCCTGAGCTGGGACCATCGGGCGGGAGGCGGCAATCCGCGCAAGCGGCGAAGTCCAACAACTGCATCCATGAGGAGGGTCCGAGATGAAGGGAAAAGGCATTCCAGCGCCGCTGAAACATGTTTTTTTCACGGCTCTATCCATGGTTGTTCTTTCAACGGTGTGTTTGGGGCAATCGGGGCGGGAGGCGCCGCTGGTACTCGATTTCCAGCAAGGCATCAAAGCCGAGTTGACGGGTCTGGTGTTCGTCGACGAGGTCAGGGACGGGACTCGATGGATGCGGATCAACGCCGACAAGAAGGACAAGTATCGGCTCGGCATCGCCACCCTCAGGATCTCCAAGCCGGCGGGGACGAGGCTCACCCTGGCCTGTGCGGATGTGACCCTCCATTACTATCATGGGGAAAATAACGAGGTCGCTCCATGCGAAGGTCTTTCCTCGTTTGTCTCGTCAGCTGACAGCGACCGCGATATCAGTCTGAGCACCACGAACGGGCCCGGGTTTTTGAAAAAGCAGACCTCCGTTCGCGCTACGGAGGCTACGACCGTCTACATCGATGTGCTGTTTGGGTACATGGAACAGGATGTAGGTGGTGCGTGGGTTGCGATCGGACAGGTTTGTGACCGGGAAAAGGGGTTTGCCAGCTCGGGATGGAAGCCCTAGGGGTTTCCTTCGGGGAGGGAGGAGGCCCATGAGGAGCGTCTGCGTCCTGGCAGCGCTCGTGCTGCTGCTATCGCTCTGTCCCGCGGTCGAAAGATCGCTCGCGCCGGATCTCGATGTGCCCTTCGAGCCCACTCACCCCGAAGTGGTCGCGGTCATGCTGAAACTGGCCGAGGTAGGGGAGGGCGACAGGGTCGTTGACTTGGGCTGCGGCGACGGACGCATCGTGACGGCGGCGGCCAGATTGTACGGCGCGCGGGGCCGTGGTGTGGATATGGATCCAAGGCGGGTCCGGGAAGCCAGGGAAAACGCCGAATTCGATGACCTGGGCGACCGCGTACAGATAGAACAGGGCGACATATTCCAAACGGATCTTCACGATGCCACGGTGGTCACCCTGTACCTTCTCGATCCGATCAATCTTCGATTGAGGCCGAAGCTGTTTTGCGAGTTGGCCCCGGGAGCGCGTGTGGTGTCTCACGCCTTTCATATGGATGAGTGGGAAGCGGACAAGGTTGTCGAACATCCCAAGGCGAGAAATCAGAGGATATTCCTATGGCGGATTCCTGCGCAGGCTGGTGGAACCTGGAAGACCGAACTCGGAGGCATCGACGGGCCGGAAGCCGCCAGGCTTCTCCTGAGGCAGGAATTTCAGATGCTCGCCGGCGCCCTGACGGTTTCGACAGGATCCACGGCCCGGATAGACGAAGGCCGGTTGATGGGCAAGGAGATCGTTTTCCGCGCAGCGCTTCCGGACCATGATGCCATCGCCGTCATAGAGTGCAGGGGCATCGTAGAGGGAGACCACATCCTCGGGTCGCAAAGGGTGAGAAGAGGGGAGAAATGGGAAGAATACGAATGGCGCGCCGTCCGGGACCACGTGGATCTCGCCGGGAGATGGCGTATCGATGTAGCGGGGTTCCGGGGTTCGGGGGGCACGCTTGTCATCGAACGCCGGGGGGGTGATCTCAGGGCGGGTTTCATGGGCGCCGGGTCTTCGGACGAACCGGAGCCTCTCGAATCCTTTTATTCCTGGGGGGCCAGTGTTCTGTTCCAGGCAAGGGTGGACGGGCAGAATCTGAGATTCTGCGGATTGCTGGAAAAGGACCAGGGGGGAGGGGTGGTCAACAACGACGGCTGGGCGGTCGCCCGGAATTGGAGTGCGGCCAGGGATCGGGGGCTCATGCCTGAGCGTCCGGAGGAAGATCCGGCCGACGGAGCGGGCGGGGCCGACGCCGGGGATGGCCCCGGACCGGGGGGGGCGTCCGGAACCCCGAAGGTCGGGCCCGCTCCCGGAGATGCGTACACCAATCCCATCGACGGGTCGGTGCTGGTCTGGATTCCGGGAGGAGATTTCCTGATGGGTTCGGACGAGGGAAACGAGGACGAACGTCCGCGCCATCGCCAGGCGGTTGAGGGTTTCTGGTTGGGGAAATATGAGATCACCAACGCTCAATATTCGGAATTCCTGAAGGCCAACCCCGGACAGCGCGAGCCGCTTTTCTGGAGCGATCCGGCCTATTCTCGGCCGGACTACCCTGTCGTCGGGTTGACTTGGAGGGACGGCGTGAAGTACTGCATCTGGGCAGGGCTTCGGATGCCCACCGAGGCGGAGTGGGAATATGCCGCCTCCGGGGGCAAACAGCATCCCTATCCGACATCAGGTGGGAGCCTGGACAGAGGCAGTGCGGCCTTCCGTGATAAAAACGGCGGCTCGCAGCAGGCCCTATACCCAGTCGGGAGCTTCCCCCCCAATCCCTTCGGGATCCATGAAATGGCGGGCAACGCCTGGGAGTTCACCAGTTCCATGTACCGGCCCTATCCGTATTCGGGCGTGGATGGCAGGGAAACGCATGCCGATGCCGCCGAACTGATCGTGCTCCGGGGAGGCGCGGGGTCTTTTCCTGCCAGATACTGCCGCACCGCCGCACGGCAGTATTTTGCACGGCATCTTCAATATGACTTTGCCGGGCTGCGGGTGGCCAGAAGCGCGGTGGCGAGAGCGGTCGAAAAAAGGTGAAGGCAAAGGGGGCGGCGTTGAGGCCTGCGCCGGGGAAGGCCGTCCGATCATGGACCGGCGACAGTTTTCTCCCCGCCAGGCCTCCGCTCTGAGTCGATGGTCATGGCCGAATACAGGGAAGGGTGTGGGACATCCCCTTTTACCTGGAGGATGCCGCCGGCGGGTGCGCCTTGCCAAACCTGAGCGGCGTATTCGCCGGCAGTTTCCGCACCGACTCCACGTATTCCCTTGCTTCCGGTCGCCACTGCATGACCCACGTGAGCTCAATCTTGTCTCCCGGCTCTATCGCTTCCAACGATACGCCCTTGCCGGGGGTGAACGGCATGCCCATCGTGTTCATGCCCACGATCCGGCCGTCGGCGCCGCGGAAGTCGTCGATCGGCTCGTGCTTGACGAGGAACTGCGTCCCGGGCTTGCCCGCCTGCGGCAGGGAGATCACCTCGCCGCGGACGACGTAGGTCCGGGCGTCGCTCACCGCAGCGGCGGGCGGCTCGTCCGTCTGCCCGCGCGAGCAGCTTGCGGCCATGACCGCGCCGAGCATCACAATGATTCCCAAAGCCCGCATCGTCCCCCTCCTTGCTCGCTTCATGGTTCGCGAAAGTTTCGTTGGCGAACCAGCCTGCCACCGAATTCGTTGCCCGCTCACAGGTATTATCGCCAGGATTGCCGTGGTTCAAACGAGGCGCACCGGCCCCGGGTATTGCGCGACGACAGAATCCGATGTCAGCAAGGTTATGCCTTCAACCGTTGCCTGAGCCACAAGGATCCGGTCGAAGGGATCCTTGTGGATCGGTGGCAGAGTGTCCACAGCCACCGCGTGCTCGCTCGTAATCGGCAGTTCCCGGTATCCGTTGTCCAACAGACTCCGGCGCAATACCCTGGCATCGACATGAAAATCGTTCCTTCCGAGGTTTCGCTTGATCGCGATCTCCCAGAGGCCGGCGGCGCTGAAAAAGAGATCATTTTCCGATTCTTCGATCAAGGAACGCGCCACCGCCGACAGCCGATCGGGAGCACCGGCGGCCCACAGCAGCAAAGGGGTGTCGATCAGCAGTTTCATGCTTCGCCCTCAAAAAGCCGATCGATTTCATTGTCGCCCATCCGGTCAAAATCGTCCGGCACCGAAATCTGGCCGATCATGAAGCCTAACCGTTTTTTAGGTTTCTCGGCAGCAGCCTCGATCCGCGTGACCTTCACGAGGGGTTTGCCTGCCTTGGCAATGATGAAGGGCTCCCCTTTGACGGCCCTCTCAATCAGGCGCGAAAGGTTGGTTTTTGCCTCATGGATGTTGATTGTCAGCATAGAGCCCCCAATAAACTTAGTTTATCGGACTTAGTTTAGCATTTTTCGCCCGATAGCGCATTAAAGAAGGCTCCATCCCCTGAAAAAGCAGTTGGGCACCCTCGCGCGGGAACATACAATGGAACGGCGAGGGACCCCGGATGTCACTGCCGGCCGATAGGATCGGGCGGGAAGCGAAATGGGAGGGTTCGAGGGGCTCTGGATGCTGAAACAACTGCTGGGCGCGCTCGAGCGGGGGGAGACGGTGATCACGGCGACGCGGCGGCTGGCGCGCACGCTCGGGCGGGAGTACGCCTCGGCGCAGCAGGCGGCGGGGCGGGGGGCGTGGGAGTCGCCGCGGATCGTGACCTGGCCCGAATGGGTGGAGGAGCTGTGGGGGCAGCGGCTCCTGGCCGGAAGCGACGCGCCGGTGGTCCTGGGGGGCTGGCAGGAGCAGGCGCTCTGGGAACGGGTCGTGCGCGCCTCCGCCGGGGCCGACGGGCTGCTCGAGCCCCACGGCACGGCCGAAACCGCGCGGGAGGCGTGGCGCCTGGCACACGAATGGCGCCTCGATATGGCCGCGATCCGGCGCGCGGGGAACGAGGACGCGCGCGCCTTCGCCGGCTGGGCCGGCCGCTTCGCCGCTCTCTGCAGGGAGGAGGGGTGGCTCGACCGGGCGCGGCTGGCCGACGAGGTGAAGAAGGGGATCGGGCGGCTGCGCCTTCCCGCCGCGGTCCTGCTCGCCGGTTTCGACGACTACCCGCCGCAGCAGCTCGACTTTCTGAGCGCGCTGGCCGCCTCCGGCTGCACCGTCACCCGGACCGCCGTGGAGCCGGCCGGGCCGGGCGCCGGAGCCGTGCTCGTCCCCTTTCCCGACCCCGACCGGGAGCTCGAGGCGGCCGCGCGCTGGGCGCGGGCGCTGCTGGAAAGGGGGGCGGCGGGGAGGATCGGAGTGGTCGTCCACGGCCTCGCCGGACGCCGGGACCGGGTGGAGCGCGTCTTTCGCGGCGTCCTGGAGCCCGCGGCCCTCATCGAGGGGGACGCCCGGCCGTCGTCGTTCAACCTTTCGGCCGGCCGCCCGCTTTCATCCTGGCCCCTCGTCCGGAGCGCGCTCGCCCTCCTGGGCCTGACCCCGGGCGACAACGCGTGGAGCGACATCAGCGGGCTGCTCCGCAACCCATACCTCGAGGGGGCCGACCGGGAACAGGGCGCGCGGGCGGCGCTCGACCGGCGCCTCCGCCGCCGGGGGGACTTCCTGATCGCCGGTTCGAGCCTGCCGGCCCTCTGCCGCCGGGAGGGTGCGGGGTGCGCGGTGCTGGAGCGCCTGCTGCGGAAATGGCTCGAGGCGTGCGGCGCCTCGGCGTCGCCGCGGACCGCCGACGAATGGAGTCGGGCGTTCTCCTCGCTGCTCGAGGCCTTCGGGTGGCCGGGGGAGCGGCCCCTGGACAGCCTCGAGTTCCAGGCGCTCGATGCCTGGAGCGGGCTCCTGTCCGATTTCGCTTCCACCGGCCTGACCGGGGAGGCGATGGCGCGGGGGGAGGCCGTCGCCATGCTCGGGCGCATGGCCGGAAGCCTCATGTTCCAGCCCGAAACGGAAGGGGCGCCGGTGCAGGTCCTCGGCCTGCTCGAGGCTTCCGGCCTTTCCTTCGAACACCTCTGGGTCGCCGGGCTGCATGACGGGTCCTGGCCGGGGCCGGCCAACCCGAACCCGTTCCTCCCGATCGGGCTGCAGAAGGAAAAGGGGATGCCGCGCTGCTCTCCCGAGCGGGAGCTGGAATTCGCGGTGCGGATCACCCGGCGCCTCCTCGGGAGCGCGGCCGACCCGGTCTTCTCCCATCCCCTGCGGGAAGGGGACCGCGAACTCGGGCCCAGCCCGCTCGTCGCGGGGGTGCGGCGCGCCGCCCCGGAAGAAATCGAGCGGTGGGCGGGCCCGTCGGCCGAAGAGGTCATCCGCGCTTCGCGCGTCATCGAAACCCTCGTCGACGAAACGGCGCCCCCGCTCGGGGAACAGGCCCGGCAGCGGGGGGGGACGCGGGTGTTTCAGCTCCAGTCCGCGTGCCCGTTCCGCGCCTTTGCCGAACTCCGGCTGGGGGCGGAGAAGCTCGAGTCCCCGCTCCCCGGGCTGGACCCCGCGGCGCGGGGCACCCTGGTGCACGCCGTGCTCGAGGAAACCTGGAGGGAGCTGAAAACCCACGCGGCGCTCTGTTCCCGCCCGGATATCGACGAGGTCGTCGCCCGCTCGGCCGACGGCGCGATCGGGCGGTTCGAGCACGAACGGGGGCACCCGCTTCCCGCGAGGTTCGCCGCCCTGGAGCGGCAGCGGCTGCGGCGCCTGGCCGCGGACTGGCTCGAGGTCGACCGGGAGCGGGAGAGTTTCGAAGTCATCGAGCCGGAAGAGGAGAAGTACGCCGAGACGGGGGGCGTCCGCTTCCGGGTCAAGATCGACCGGGTGGACCGGCTGGCCGACGGACGCGAGATGATCGTCGATTACAAGACCGGGATCACCACCCCCCGGTCCTGGGAGTCGGACCGGCCGGAGGAACCTCAGCTGCCGCTTTACGGCACCATCCACGGGAAGCCGCTGGCCGGGGTGCTCTATGCCCGGGTCAGGGCGGGGGACCTGCGCTTTATCGGGCTGGTCGACGACGACGTGACCCTCCCGGGCTGCGAGCGGGTCGATCTCGGCGCGAAGGTCGAGCGGTGGCGCGCGGTCCTCGCCAGGATCGGCGGGGAATTCCGGGAGGGGAGGGCGGAGGTGGACCCCAGGGACGGCGACCGGACCTGCCGTTACTGCCCCCTGGGTACCCTTTGCCGCGTTTCCGAATGCCCGGTCGCCGGCGCGGGGGATGAGGGGGAGGAGGACTGATGGCCAATCCCGAAACCGAAAGCCCCGACAGCGCTCAGAGAAGGCGCGCGCTCGACCCGTCCCGCTCGTTCATCGTGCAATCTCCCGCGGGGTCGGGAAAGACGGAACTCCTGATCCAGCGGTACCTGACGCTGCTGGGCCTGGTGGAGCGGCCCGAGGCCGTGAGCGCGATCACCTTCACCCGCAAGGCCGCGGGCGAAATGGGCCGGCGCGTCATGGATGCCCTCGCCGCGGCCGCCGGGGAACGCCCCGACCAGGGGCACCGGGCCCTCACCTGGGAGCTGGCCCGGCGGGTGCGCGCCAACAGCGAGGCGCGGGGATGGCGGCTCGAGCACAATCCCGGGCGGCTCGGGATCCAGACGATCGACGCCCTCTGCGCCTCGGTCGTGAGGCGGCTGCCGTGGCTCTCCCGCATGGGGGGCGCGCCCTCCGTGGTCGAGGATGCCCGCGAGCTGTACCGGGAAGCGGCGCGGGCGACGCTCGATCTTCTCGAAGGGGGCCGGTGCGGGGAAGAGGTCGCCATCCTGCTCCGTCACGTGGACAACGATCGCCAGGCCCTCGAGCGCCTGCTCGTCGGCATGCTCGCGCGGCGGGACCAGTGGCTGCGCCACATCGACGCGGCCGAACCGGAAAAGAGCCGGGCGGCGCTGGAGCGTTCGCTGGAAAACGTGGCGCTCGACGCCGTCGCCGCCGTCCGCGGGGCGGTCCCGGACCGGTGGGCCGTGGAGATGGCCGCGATCGCGGCCGAGGCGGGACTCCACCTCGAGGAGGCGGGGAGGGAGGGAGCCGCCCTGGCGTGCGTCGGCCTGGCCGGACCCCCCGGCGCGGACCGTCTCGACGCCTGGCTCGGGATGGCCGACATCCTGCTCACGAAGGGGGGGGCCTGGAGAAAGAGCCTGACCGTCGCGAACGGGTTCCCCTCGACGGACAAGCCGCTGAAAGAGCGCTGCGGCGGATTGATCGAGACCCTTTCGGCGAGCGAGGCGGCGCGCCGGGCCCTGGACGAGCTCCGTCACCTCCCCGACCGGCGTTTTTCGGAGGAGCAGTGGCGGATCCTGTCATCGGTCGTGAAGCTGCTGCCGGTCGCGGTCGGCCACCTCGACGGCATCTTCCGCGCGCGGGGGGCGGCCGATTTCGTCGAGGTCGCGATCGCCGCCCGCAGGTCGCTGGAAGGCTCGTCCGGCGCCGGCCCCGATCAGCGCGTCGAGCATATCCTGGTCGACGAGTTCCAGGACACCTCCGTCAGCCAGCACGCGCTCCTGGCGGCGCTGACGGCCGGGTGGCGGCCGGGCGACGGGCGGACGGTCTTCGCCGTGGGGGACCCGATGCAGTCGATCTACCGCTTCCGCGAGGCGGAAGTGGGGCTTTTTCTCAAGACCCGCCGGGACGGGATCGGCTCCGTCCCGATGGAGCCGATCACGCTCGAGGCCAATTTCCGGTCGGCCGCGGGCGTGGTCGGGTGGGTGAACGACACCTTCCCCGGCGTCATGCCGGAGGAGGAGGAGATCCCCACCGGCGCGATACCGTTCAGCCCCTCGGCGGCGGTGCGCGGGGCGGGGGAGGGGCCCGCCGTCACCCTGCATCCCTTCATCGGGCGAGACGACGAAGGGGAGGCCGCCCGGGTGGTGGAAATCGTCCGGTCGGCCCGGGACCGGGGGGACAAGGCCGCGATCCTGGTCCGCTCCCGCTCCCACCTGGCGTCGATCCTCCCGGCACTCGAGGCCGCCGGGGTAGGGTTCCGGGCCGTGGAGATCGAGCCGCTGGCGCTCATGAGCGTCATCGGGGACCTCGCCGCGCTGACGCGGGCGCTGATCCACCCGGCCGACCGCATCGCGTGGCTCGCCGTGCTGCGCGCCCCGTGGTGCGGGATGACGCTTGGGGAACTCTGCGCCGTCGCGGGGAACGATCTCCAGGCGGCGGTCCGGGACCTCTCGCGCGACGAAGGCGTGACGGCGGCGCTCGGCGCCGAAGGACGCTCGCGGCTCGCGCGCGTCACCGCGGCGCTCGAGAGGGCGCGGGGGATGCGGTCGGCGTCGCTGCGCGCCCGGGTCGAGGGGACGTGGCTCGCGCTCGGGGGGCCGGCATGCGCCTCGAAGCCGGAAGATATCGAGAACGCCGGGGTGTTTTTCGACCTCCTCGAGGAGATGGACGACGGCGGCACGCTCGACATGGAGCGGTTCGAGCAGCGTATCGGGGAGCTCTACGCCCGGCCCGATCCCGGGGCGGACGACCTCCTCGAGATCCTGACCATCCACAAGGCCAAGGGCCTCGAGTTCGACGTGGTCGTCGTGCCGGGCCTCGGCCGGCCGCCGAACCATGACGAAGCGCGCCTGATGCTGTGGCTCGAGCGCCCCCGCCTCGCCGATGCCGAGGCCGACCTGCTGTTGGCTTCGCCCGGCGCCGCCGGCGCCGAACGCGACAGGACCTACGATTACCTCAGGCGGATCGAAGGATTGAAGTCGGCCCACGAGACGGGGCGCCTGCTCTATGTCGCCGCCACCCGGGCCCGGTCGGAACTCCACCTGCTCGGGCATGCCGGGTTCAAGGAGGGGGACGACGGGATCGAACTGAAGGAGCCGGCCTCGGGATCGCTCCTCGGTTGCCTGTGGCCGGCCGCGCGGGGGGCGTTCGAGGAGGCGGCGGCGCGGTACGCCCCGGCCGAGGTCGACGGCGGGGCGCCGCCCCCGGCGGGGCGGGTACCCCGGCCGATCCGCCGCCTGGCGCCCGGCTGGGCCCTGCCGGTCCTTCCGGCCGCGGTCGAGGGAACGGCCGCGGAGCCGGGGGAGGCCGGGGAGGGCCGGGTGAGCTTCCACTGGGTCGGGGACACGCTGCGGCACGTCGGCACCGTCGTGCACCAGGCGCTCAGACAGATCGCCGAGGGGGGAGCGTGGACGGAGGACACGGTCAGGGGGCGCGTGCCGTCGTTTCGCTCCGCCCTCGCCTCCCTGGGGGTGCCCCGGGAGGAATGCGCGGCGGCGGCGGACCGGGTGGCCGCCGCGCTGGCGGGGGCGCTCGGGGACGAGCGCGGGAGGTGGCTGCTCGGGCCGCACGGGCTGGCGGCGTGCGAATACGCCCTCAGCGGCGTCGTCGAGGGGCGGGTGGTCGGCGCGCGGATCGACCGGACCTTCGTCGACGAGCGGGGCACGCGGTGGGTCGTCGACTACAAATCCAGCCTGCACGAAGGGGCGGGCGTCGACGCGTTCCTCGACAACGAGTGCGCCCGCTACCGCGGTCAACTCGAGAGATACCGCAAGCTGTTCGGGATGCTGGAGGAGCGGCCGGTGCGCACGGCCCTCTACTTCCCCCTCCTGGGCGCCTGGCGCGAGGTCGAATAGCGCGAACCGGACCGTCGGGAGCGGTCTGCAGCCTCTCCCCAGTCAGGGTCGAACGCTTTTCAGGACCACCCTGCCGAACTCCATGCAGTCCGCGCGCTTCAGGTTGTCGTTGTCGGGATGCGAACTGATCATGGCGCGGCTGTCCGGCTCGACCAGTTCCTTGGTCACCCTCCCCGGAAACACCTTTCCGGGCACGTCGCCGGCCGGGCAGAGCTTTGCCAGGATATTGTCGATGTAATTGGTGTGCTCCTGCGGCCCCGGGGGAAGTCCCCGGTTGTTGCAGGCCGCGAAAAACCCGCGCACCTTGCCTTGAAGGACGCTCCTGTTGTCCCTCAAATATTTTTCCATCAGGGGGTGAATGGTGAAACTTCGTATGGAACTGCCCACGATGATGTGATCGAACCCCTTCAGATCGGGATTCTCCCGGACGTCGAAAGCGTCGGCGATCCCGCCCATCCCTTCCGAAATCCACACCGCGGCGTCTCGCGAGGTTCCGCACCAGGTGGCATACAATACGGCCCATTTTTTATCCGAGGGATTCGGGTAATACTCGAGGGCCCACGCTTTGGGAGCGACCGAGAGGAACGCTCCGCTCAGCCCCAATTTCAAAAAAGTCTTCCTGTCCATTCTGGATACCTCATGCCGATAGTTGACGAAATCTTCGCAGTGGCCCGCCCACCCCTCTCAGTATTCCAGAAACGCCCCGTGATGCCTACCCTGTTGCGCCCGCCTGGAAAATGGGAGACGGGTGCGCCGTCGCCCCCTTTTCCGTTTTTGCGGCGGCGTGTCGAGGGGGGGCTGTGCTATCCTGTCGGCCATCGGGGGGGACGGACATGAAACTTCTGGCGGTCAACGGGAGTCCGAGAAAGAGGTGGAACACGGCGACCCTGCTCGAAAAGGCGCTGGAGGGGGCGGCCGCGCGGGGGGCGGAAACCGGACTGGTTCATCTCTACGATCTCGATTTCAAGGGGTGCGTGAGCTGCTTTGCGTGCAAGACCCCGGGGGGCGCGAGCTACGGGCGCTGCCCGATCGAAGACGGGCTCCGGCCGCTGCTCGAGGAGGTCCCGCGGGCGGATGCGCTGCTCCTGGGGTCGCCCGTCTACCTCGGGTCGGTCACGGGGGAGATGCAGTCCTTCCTGGAGCGGCTGATCTTCCCCTACCTGACCTACACCGATCCCCCGGCGACGCTCTTTCCCAAAAAGATCCGCACCGGATTTATCTACACCATGGGTGCCGGCGAGGAAGCGGCCCGGCAGCGGAGCATGGAGGCGAACTCCCCCGCCCACCGGTTTCTGCTCGAGCTTGTGTTCGGGGGCGCGCGAGAGCTCTGGAGCTACGACACCTACCAGTTCGAGGACTACGGCAAGGTCTACGCCCCGCGTTTCGATCCCGGGAAGAAGGCCCGGCGCCGCGCGGAGGTTTTTCCCGAAGACTGCCGCCGGGCGTTCGAACTGGGGGCCGGACTGGTTTCCTGACCCGGCGGGACGGTACGGGCGGCGGGAAGGTTTCAGGGGACGCGAGGGTTACGTTCGAGGTTCACATGGAGGCGGGAATGAAGAAAATATGGATCACCCTTTTTCTGGTCGGCGCCTGGGCGCAGCTGGCGGTTTCACAGATTCAAACGGTCAAGGTAACGGGCGGGGAGGTCGAGGGCATCGTCGCCGACGGCCTTTCGGTCTTCAAGGGGATCCCCTTCGCCGCGCCCCCGGTGGGGGAGCTGCGCTGGAAGGCGCCCGCGCCGGTGGCGCCCTGGACCGGCGTCAAGAAGGCGGACGCGTTCGCCCACGCCTGCATGCAACCCCCCAACTCGCAGGGGAACACCGCCCCGGTCAGCGAGGACTGTCTCTACCTGAACGTGTGGACGCCGGCCGAAAAGGCGGGCGATAAGCTCCCGGTGATCGTCTGGATCCACGGCGGGGGGTTCAGCGGCGGCTCGACCAGCATCCCCATGTACGACGGGGCGGGCCTGGCCAAAAAGGGCGTGGTTGTGGTCAGCGTCGCCTACCGCGTCGGCCCGTTCGGGTTCCTCGCGCACCCGGAACTCAGCCGGGAGAGCGGCCGGGGGTCGGGCAACTACGGCCTCGAGGACATGATCGCGGGGCTCCGATGGGTGAAGGAAAACATCGCGCGATTCGGGGGGAATGTCTCGAACGTCACCCTCTTCGGCCACTCTGCCGGCGGGATGGCGGTCAACCAGCTCGCGGCTTCCCCGGTCGCCAAGGGGCTGTTCCACCGTGTCCTCTGCATGAGCGGGGGGTCGTTCGCCCCGCTCCAGACCTCGGCGCAGGGGGCGCCGGGACTGGGCATCCCGGCGCTCGAACTCGCGGAATCGTCGGGAAGGGCCCTGCTCGAGAAGCTGCGAGTCGCCGACATCCGGGCGGCGCGCGCGCTCGGCGCCGAGGAGATCCAGAAGAACGCCGCGGGAAGGTTCCGGCCGGTGGCCGACGGGTACGTCATCCCGAGCGACCTCTATTCGATCTACCAGGCGCGCCGCTTCAACGACACCCCGATTTTGCTCGGCATCACCTCCGACGAGCTGGGAGGGTTCGGCGCCCGCGGCCCGGTCACCCCCGAGCAGTTCGAAAAACAGATCCGGTCGCAGTACGGCGCCGCGGCCGAGACGATCCTGGCCGCCTACCCGCACGCCACCGACGCCGAGGCGGCCCGCTCGACCAAGGAGGTGTCGCGCGACAGCCAATTCGGCTGGAGCACCTGGACCTGGGCGCGGCTCCAGTCCGCGAAGGGGAAGGGGAAGGCGTACACCTACTATTTCGATTACCACGAGCCTACGGCCGAGGGATCGGGGCACGGGAGCGACCTCCCCTACGCCTTCAGGACCCTGGGACCCGGGCGGCAGGGAGAGCCCAAGCCGGAGGATCTGAAACTCTCCGACCTGATGAGTTCCTACTGGGTCAACTTTGCCCGGAAGGGGGACCCGAACGGGCCCGGACTGCCCGCCTGGCCCGCATTTATGGAAAAGGACCAGAAGGCGATGGTGTTCGACGCGGCGCCCGGCGCCCGCCCGGTCCCGAATCTGGACAAACTGAAGGCGTTCGACGCCTACTTCTCAGGGCTCAGGGAGGCGAAGTAACCGGCCGGCCGCGGGGCGGGTTCAGGGCCTCCCGGCCCCGGACCCGCCCCTGAGACTGTCAACACCTACCTGCCGGCCATGGCCACGGCCTGGGTGCTATCCCCGGATCTGTTACCGGCCAGATAGATCCCCTGGTGGTTGGCAAAGCTGAGTCCGCGTTTCCAGTTGGGATAGAACCAGGTCTCCAGGGCGAGCGGCTCTCCCATCATCCGTTTGGAGAAAATCAGGCCCGAGGAAACGTCCTTATCCTCGCGGCTGGCGTAAATTCCCTGGACCATCCCTTCCCAGCGTTCGCGGTCCAGGCTGTAAACCATCACGACATTACGGGAAACAGTTCCCGGGGTCAGCCGGATGTAATAGCTCCCCGCCGGGAAAACGAGATCTCCGATGCGGAACGACTCCTGCATCGTCACCGTCATGGGCCAGTTGGCTTCGCCGGCTCCCTGGGCGAAAGCGGCCGGGGCGGCGGCTCCCAGCAGGAGCAGGAGCGCAACCGAGATCACCAGTTTGTGAAGGTCATTCATACGATCCTCCTTTCCCTTAATCAATTATGAATTTTATTATCATTATTGTGATAAACATTCAAGATTGAATTGGATGGGGAGGATATTTTTTGGACCTAAAGAAGCCTGGGAGCAGGGTCAGACCCCTACTCACCATCGCCGACCAGGGGGAGGACCCGGTCGACCGAGAAATGGACGAGGTACCGGGTCGATTCCGGCTTTCCCCCCTCGGCGGGGCAGCGGCGCCGGAGCTCTTCGATCAGGGGGGAGTTTACCTCCTCCCGGGTCTTGGTGAGATAGAGGCGCCGCCCCGCGTAGGCCTCGCCCGATTCCATGAAGAGATAGACCGCGTGCGGGTTGGACTGCAGGTTGTAGTGCATCAGCCGATCGGCCATGATGAAGGCGACCGAGTCCTCCCCGAAGAAGTGGGGACGGGCATAGACGGCCGCGGTCGGCCGCCCGGCCGAATCAGCCGTGGCCATGACCCCCCGGCCCTGGGCTTTTTCGAAATATTCGCTCAACAGCATGGCGCTCGCTCCCTGGGAAGGGGAGGGGGAAACCGGTTTCCCCCTCCCGGTCGGTTCGTGATTCCGCGGTTCTGCCGCGCTGCCTCCGGTCAGCCGCAGGCAACCGCTACCGCGCGGTTTCCGGAATCGCGTTGGGGGGCGGATCGATCACGATCGGCTTGCCGGTCAGGTTGACGCTGATCGTGTGGATCCAGCGATATTTCCCGTTCACCAGACGGAACAGGTGGGAATCGGGCATCCCCTCCTTGCTGTCGCCGAAACGGCAGAAAACGTTGACCGTCCCCATCTCCTCATCGACCACGTAGGTGCGGTTGACGACGAACATCTCCCCGAGCGGCGCCGGGATCTGGCAGGTGTCCCTCGGTTCGTTCTTGGGATTGGTGTAGGCCCCCCCCTCGAGCCGGGCGCACGGGGTCCCCCAGGGGGGGCGGATCCCCTTGTCGAGGAAGACGAAATCAAAATACTGGTTCCCGGCGTCGATCAGTTCCTGACGGCTGACCCGATCGTCAGGCTCGAGCACCGGCCAGTCTTCGGCCTTCGAATACTTCAGGTAATCCGCGGCGTTGAAGAGCCAGTCGTCCTGGTCGCTGACGAGGCTGTCGATTTCGGTGATCTTGCCGCTTTTGACCGCTAGGCGGGTGCCCAGCACGTAGGGGTGACCCCCTTCGGTGACGATCACCTCGGTGAAGGTCTTGCAGCGCGGAACGTCGTAGATGCTGATGGTGTGCGCGATCGGCAGCGCGGTGTTCCACAGCCCCTTCTCCCTGGTGGTGGGGATCATGTTTTCTTGGAACTTCGCCTTGGCGTCCAGCGACATCCTGGAGATGTCGCCCGAGGTCTGGGCGGCGAGATAGCTCTCGACCGCCGCCTGGAGCATCGGCCGGGTGCATTCCTGCGCGTAAACCGCGCCGGAGCCGGCGAGCAGGATCGCCAGACTGATCATTGTACGGATCATGGAACCTCCTTTGGATTCAGTTCGCAACATCAAGATCATTTGAAGGCAAGAGTGCGCCTCCAGGAGAACGCGCGACGGCGATCAACCCGTATTGGTTACGGCAGCATTCTTGCCCAAGCGGATGCAAAAAGCAATCTCCTCCATGCCCTCGGTGTTTCCCGCTTGTGCCGCGGCGGATTAGGCCCTATAAGTTTTCCTTGAACGGGAGGGTCGTCATCGTGAAACCGAAACGGAGCACCACCGGAACCTCGAGTCGAAGGGAATTTCTTACCGGCACCGCCGCGGGCGCGGTCGCCTTCGGCGGGCTGCTGCGAGGGCGGCCGGCCCGGGCCGCCGCGCCCGGGGACGCCGTCCTCTCCCCCGGGCGGGCGCTCGAGACCGACGTGCTCGTGGTCGGGGCGGGGACGGCGGGACTGGCCGCCGCAGTCTCGGCGGCGGAGGCCGGGGCCCGGGTGGCCCTCATCGACAAGGCGGCGACCTTCACCGCGCTCGGCGGGGACAACACCGCCATCGGCAGCCGGCTGCAGAAAGAGCTCGGTATCGAGATCGACATCGACGAGGTGGTCGGAGCCCTGATGCGCTGGGGAGGGAACAAGCCGGACGCGCGCCTGATCCGGCTCTGGGCCCTCAACTGCGGCCGCGTCATGGACTGGATCCTCGGCATGACCGACGCCGCCGGGCTGCGGGCCGGGCTCTGGATCCCCACCGAGCTGGACGCGACCGCCGCCCGCATCGACGCCTGGCCGCGCCCGACCGGGTTTCCGGCCGGGTGGGACTACCGGGCCGAATCGACGGTGGAATACCCGACGGCCCACCGGTGGAACGAGGGGGCCCACCAGCGGCTGCTGCTCGAGGTGCTGGAGCAGAACGCCCGGAGCCGCGGCGCCGGCGTCTTCTACGAGACCCGCGCGGCCGAGCTGCTGGCGGGCGCCGGGGGGCGGGTCACCGGCGTCCTGGCCGAAACGGGAGCGGGCGATTACGTCCAGATCCGGGCGCACAAGGCCGTCGTGCTCACCACCGGCGATTACGGGAGCAACCCGGAAATGATGCAGAGATATTGCCCGCAGGCGGCCGCGCTCGCGGCCTCCCGGGCCAACCTCAAGCGCGTGCTCGGCGTGGCGCACAACACGGGGGACGGGCACCGCATGGCGATGCGGATGGGGGCCGTCATGGAACTGGGGCCCCACGCCCCGATGGCCCACATGTTCCACGTCATGGGGACCGACGCCTTCCTGCGCGTCAACCGCTACGGCGAGCGGTACGAGAACGAGGACGTGGACACCCAGAGCCTGGCCAACCAGTGCCTGCAGCAGGGGGGGTATTGGGTGGTGTTCGACGCCGGCTGGCCGGAGGACGTGCCGAAGATGGGCCTGGGCTTCCGCCGCGTCTGGCGACCCGACGAGGGGACCAGGAAGAGGTTCCAGTCGCAGCTCAAATCGGGCCAGATCCTCCAGGCGGCGTCGATCGGGGAACTGGCGGCGAAGATGAAGGTGCCCCAGGAGCGCTTCCGGGCGACCATCGAGCGGTACAACACCCTCGCGCGCGAGGGGCGGGACCTCGATTTCGGCAAGCGCCCCGACCGGCTGACGCGCGTCGACCGGCCGCCGTTTTTCGCCGGGTGGAGCGACACCCCCGATTTCCTGGCCGTCATGGGAGGCCTGGTCGTCAACCCGCGCCTGCAGCCGCTCGACGAGCGGGGGAGGCCGATCGCGGGCCTCTACCTGGCGGGCAACACCGTGGGCCGCCGCTTCGCCAACGACTACCCCGTCATCCTCCCCGGCCTCAGCCACAGCATGGCCTGGACCCACGGCTACCTCGCAGGCAAATGGGCCGCCGCGGAGAAGGGCTAGACGGGGCGGTCTGCCGCCCGTTCGGCCCTGCAGGAACGGGGGCGGTTTGTGCCATAATGCAGGCATGAACGGCGAACGACGGGCCCGGGTCCAGGTTGGAATGACGGTGCGGGTGGTGGAAAAGCAGAACCAGCGGAGCGGAAAGCTCACGGAGGGGATCGTGCAGAGAATCCTCACCCGGTCGCCCACCCACCCCCACGGGATCAAGGTGATGCTCGACGGCGGCGTCGTCGGACGGGTCAAGGAGATCGTCCAGCCCTGAGACGGGAGAAGCGATATGACGGGTGCGGCTGAAATCGTGGCCGAGCGGGACGTGGTCTACGCCGAGGCCGGGCGGCCCCTGTGCTGGAACGTCTTCCGGCCCGGCGCGGGGGCCGCCGGCGCGCCGGGCGTCCTCGTCTATCACGGGGGAGGGTGGCGGGTGGGCGACCGGGCGAATATGACCGCCGCCTGCGAGGCCTTCGCCCGCCGGGGCTGGGTGGCCATCGCGCCCGAATACCGGCTGCTTGGCGAGGCCGCCTGGCCGGCGCCCCTCGAGGACGCGCGCACCGCCATCCGAGCCGCGAGGGCAAAAGCAGGCGTGCTTGGGATCGCCGCCGACCGCATCTTCCTGGCCGGCTATTCGGCGGGGGCGCACCTGGCGCTCCTGGCCGCGAGCGGGAGCGCGGGCCCGGCCCGGGAGGGCGAGCCATGCGCCGATCAGCCCGAAACGGTCGCCGGGGTCGCCGCCTTTTTCACCCCCGCCGTCCTCCCGGAGCGGCAGGGGGCCGCGCTCGGCATCACGGGCCCCGGCGCCGCCGCGGCGCTCGACCTCCGGACCCACGCCGGCCGCCTCCCCCCCGTCATTCTCTTCTGCGGCGACCGCGACCCCATGACCCCGCCGGAGCTCTCCCTGGACCTCTACCAGGCCATCCGCCGGGCGGGGCGCACCGCCGATTTGCGCCTGTACGCGGACCTGATCCACGAGTTCGTCTCGCTCCCAGGGATGATGGAGGCCACCGTCGAGGACGCGGCCGCCTTCTTCGCCCGCACGGTCCTCCACAAGGCGGAGTTCGGCGCCGCGCTCGAGTGGTTGCGCCGGTGGTGGGAGGGCGTTGCGGCAAAGTAGCGCGTGGCGCTGAGCGGTGCGGAAGGACCTGAAACCCTGCCGGAGACATCAGCCGGCCGGCGTCGGGCAAGAAGGAGGGACTCAATCATGCGCGGGAGGATCTGGCTGTCGATTCTGATCGGCCTGGCTTGCGTCTGGGCCGTCGCCGGGGCCGGGGACCTGCGGGAGTACGAGCCCGACCCCAACGCGGAGCGCGCCGCTGTGCCGGACGGGTACAAGTGGGACCTCGCGCCCCTCTATCCTTCCGCGGAGGCGTGGGAGGCGGCGCGGCTCGAGATCCTGCGGGAGGCACCGTCGCTCGCGCGGTTCGAGGGGAAGCTGTCCGACCCGGCCGAGCTCGGCGACTGCCTGCGCCTCTACTTCCGGCTGCACCGCGAGGCGAGCCACGTGGCGATGTACGCGAACCTCCGCCAGAACGTGGCACGGGCGGACGACGCGGCGTCGCGCCGGGTGCAGCAGGCGCTCGGGGCGATGGACGAGCTGATGCGGCGCGCAGCCTTCATCCGGCGCGAGACGGCGGCGCTGCCGGCCGGCGCGCTCGAGAACTCCTTCGCGGCGGAGCCGGGCCTGGCGGAATACCGGAATTATCTCGCCAACCTCCGGCGGCGTTCGAACCGCATCCTGTCCCCCGACGCGGAGCGCGCGCTCGCCCTGCTCGGCGACAACCTCTGGGCCGAAATCGACCTCAACGAGATCCCGTCCCCGCTCGAGGACGCTTTCAACGGGCTCATGGCCGACATGACGTGGCCCGTTGTCCGGGACCAACGGGGGAGGGAGGTGCGCCTTTCGATGGCCGGGCTCTCGGTCCTGCGCCGGGCGCCGGAGCGCGAGGTGCGCCGGGAGGCGTACGAAGCCTATTTCGGCATGCTGCGCCGGTACCAGCACGTGCTGGGAGCCACCCTCGGAGGCCAGGTCAGGCTGGACGCGGCCTACGCGCGGGCCCGCGGGTACGACTCCTCGCTCGAGGCCTACCTCGACCGGGACAACGTGCCGGTGGCCGTCTACGACAACCTCGTCGGCACGGTCAACCGCAACCTGGGGCTGCTGCACCGGTACGTGGAACTGCGCCGGAAGGTGCTCGGCCTGCCCGACGTGCGGGTCTCGGACCTCTACGTGCCGCTGGCGGCGGAGGTCGAGGAAAGCGTCCCGTTCACCGGGGCTCGATCGACCCTCCTGGCGGCCCTCAAACCGCTCGGACCGGAGTACGGCGCGGTGCTGGCGGAGGGACTCGACCCGGCGAGCGGCTGGCTCGACCTCTATCCCCACCGGGGGAAGCAGAGCGGCGCCTTCACCTTCAGCGTCTACGGCCCGCACCCCTTCGTGCTGATGAACTACATGAACTCGCTCGACGACCTGTCCACGCTGGCCCACGAGTACGGGCACGCGCTCCACAGCCATTTCGCGATGAAGAGCCGAGCCTACCCCGACTTCCGCTACGTCAGCATGATCGCGGAGATCGCCTCGACCTGCAACGAATCGCTCCTGGCCGATCACCTCCTCGCCGGGGCCGATTCCCCCGCCCGGAGGGCGTACCTGCTGGCGGAGCGGCTGGAGACCATCCGGACGACCATCTTCCGGCAGACCCTTTTTGCGGAGTTCGAGCGCGACATCCACCGGATGTGGGAGGCGGGCACTCCCCTCACCCCGGCGCTGCTCGACGAGACCTACCGCGGGCTGATTGCCAGATATTACGGCCCCGGTTTCACCTTGGGCCGGGATGACGGGATGGAGTGGGCGGGCGTGCCCCATTTCTACTACAAGTATTACGTCTGGTCCTATGCCACGGGCCTCTCCTCCGGCATCGCCATCGCGGACCGGATCCGCGCCGGGGGCGAGCCGGCGGCCGAGGCCTACCTGGAGATGCTGCGGGGCGGCGGGTCCGCCCCCCCGCTCGAACTGCTGAAAAGGGCCGGGGTCGACCTGACCCGCCCGGACGCGATCGAGGCCGCCATGAGCGTTTTCGAGCGCGCCCTGGACGAGGCGGAGAAGCTGCTCGTCGGGCAGGGACGCCGGGCGGGAAGAAAATCGGACGCGGGCGGAACCTTCGGCCCCGGGCGTTCGTAAGGGAGAGGTAGGATCCATTCGGGCGGAGCCCGGCCGGACGGGTATCGGGGACACCGCATCGCAAAGGGGGAGGTCATGGACATTGAATATTTCGCGCCGCTCGGGCGCGCGTTCGACCGCATGAAGCGGGCGCTTTTCCACCCCTTCGACCTGCGCAAGTGGTTCGTCGTGGGGTTCGCGGCGTTTCTGGCGGGGCTGACGGACGCGCGCTCGAACGGGGGGTTCTGGGGAAACCCGGCGGGGAAGCGCAAGGGGGGGGACCCGGGGGAGATCTTCCGGATGCCCTACGAGGTCTGGAACTGGATCGTCGAGCACCCCGGGTGGATGATCGCGATCGCGGTCCTGCTCCTCGTCGTCGTCGCGATCGGGATCGCGCTCGCCTGGGTCTCCGCCCGGGCGAAGTTCGTCTTCCTGGACAACGTGGTCCGCGACCATGCCCTCATCGCCCGGCCCTGGCGGGAGTACGTCAGGGAAGGGAACTCGTTCTTCCTCTGGAACCTGGTCCTGGGCGTCGTCGGCGCCCTGGTCACCCTCCCCTACCTGGTCTTCTGTTTCCTCAGCCTGAAAGCGCTTTACGAGAGCACCTCGAGCGGTGCGGTGCTGATCGTGCCCGGGATCCTCTACGGGCTGGGGATGATGGTGATCTTCTTCCTCTTCGGGTTCGTTTCCCTGATGCTGAAGGATTTCGTCCTCCCGATCATGTACCGGGACCGGACCGGCACCCTTCCGGCGGTCAAAAAATTCATGACGATCCTGGGACCGAAGCTGCTCCACTTCATCGGGTATGCGCTCCTGCTCTTCTTCCTGATCCTGGGGATCGGCGCGGCGGTGCTCCTGGCGGGGTGCGTCACCTGCTGCATCGGGTTCGTGGTCCTGATGATTCCCTACATCGGCGCCGTGGTGCTCCTGCCGGTGTCCTATACGCTGCGGGCCTTCAGCGTGGAGTTTCTGCAGCAGTTCGGCAATGACTTCCAGATCATCCCGGTGCTGGGGGACGTGCCGCCCGAGCGGCCGCCAGTTCTGGCCTGATGCCGGAAACCACGGCGGCTCCGGCCTCGGCGCTCACGCGCGGGGGGCGCATCGCGAGGGCCTTGCTGGCCGGCGGGCTCCTGCTGGCGCTGGGCACGCTGGTGGTCGTGCCGCCGGGAAACATGCCCCTGCCGCGCTGCGCTTTTTACGAATGGACGGGGCATGGGTGCCTGACGTGCGGGATGACGCGCTCGCTCGGGGCCCTGGCGCGGGGGGAATGGGCCGCCGCGCTCCAATATCACCTGATGGGGCCGCTGGTCCTGATCGGAATGATCCTCGCCCTGGCGGCGCTTTCCTTCGAGGCGATCGGGGGGCGGGCCTTTCGCCGGCCCATCGGCCGGCGGGGGGGGAAACGCCTCTTATGGGCGATCACCGCCGCCTGGCTCCTTTACTGGGTTGCCCGCCTGACGGGGACGGTCACCACTGTCCCCTGACCGTTCTTCTTGCGCGCCGGACGGGCACAGTGCTGTGTCCCCCGTCTACACCGAACGTGCGGCGATCCAGGCGACGGCGACATAGGTTCCGATCACGCTCCCCAGGTTGGCCAGCGCCACCACGAGCAGGATGCGGGTGACCGGGTTGAGCCAGAAGCCGCGTACGCTGGTGATCGCATCGGGCAGGGCCTCCAGATCGCCCACCTTCGGTTTTTTCAGCAGCACCTGGACGATGCCGGCCACCCAGCCGGCGGCCAGCATCGGGTTGAGGCTGGTCAGGGGCGCGGCCACGAAGGCGGTCAGGATGGTCAGCGGGTGGGCCAGGGCCAGGGCGGCGCCGAGCGCGGAAAGGACGCCGTTGACGGCAAACCAGATCGCGATGTTCTCGACCCCGTGCTGGCTCCCCCTGCTGAAACTGGCGGCGATCAGCGCCAGGACGGCGATCGGCACCCCCCACTTGAAAACAGCGGGCCAGATCGATTTCGGGGGGAGTTCCGACAGCGGGGCAAGGTCGTGCGGTTCGTGCACCTGCCGCTCGATCCCCGGCACGTGGCCGGCCCCCACAACGGCGACGATCCTGGCGCCGGGCGCGGTGCGGATCTTTTCGGCGAGCCAGGTGTCCCGCTCCTCGATCAGCCTCCGCTTGATCTCGGGGAAACTGACGGCGAATTCGGCCATGACGGATTCGAACTGGTCCTTCTTCTTGAGGGATTCGATCATCTCGCCGTCGATCTCCTCCCCCCCCAGCACGCCCATGGTCATCTGGGAGAAGAGCTTGAGCTTGTTCCAGAAGCCGAGGTATCCCCAGACGCGCTTGAGGGTGATTTCGATCTCCCGGTCGGCCAGGACCAGTTCGGCCCCCTTTTCCCGGGCCATTTCGATCCCCTTGAGCATCTCCGCCCCAGGCTGGAGCCCGAGTTTTTTCCCGAGGCGCCGGTAAAAACTGGTCAGGATCAGCTGCGCTAGGAGGAAGGCGGCCTTCTTCTGCCGCACAACCTTGAAAATGTCCATCTTGGCCCAGTTGTCGGCCTGGGTCATGGCCTGGTAGCGCCCGGGGCACAGTTCGACGCAGACGGCGTCCGGATGGACCCGCTCGATGGTCGCGGCGACATCCTCGACGCTCTCCCTGGAGAGATGCGCCGTGCCGACGAGGTAGATATTCTTGTCGCCCACCCTCACATGCGTGACGGTTTCCGGCAGCTCGATGGTTTCGGTCATGGTCGGTCGCACCGTTTTTTACTCTTCCCAGGAGGCGAGGACCTCGCCCAGGCCCAGCCCGAAGGGCATGCGGCCCTCGAGGATGCTCATTTTCGCGTCGAGCACCTTGAGCGGGCCGAGAAACGTCAGCGGGTCGTGGGGGCCGTCGAAGAACTGGACCGTGGCGGTCCCCCGCGTGTCCTTCGACCCCGACGGGGCCACCAGCGGGGCTCCCGATTCCGGGGCCCCGGGGAGGTCGCAGCCGACGCACACCATCTGGAAGAAGGCCGGGGTCGTGGGGGAGGCGTTGGGGATGCGCCGGACCAGAAGCGAGGGGCCCATCTCCGGCCATTGGGCCTGGGGGGCCGCGCCGGAGACCCGGTATTCGACCTTCATGAGCGGGAGACTCCCCTGGTCCCTCATCTTGTTGGCCACGACCATCCACCCGGTCGGGGTCCGGGTCCAGGTGATGTCGGCCATCTTCTTCGGCCATCCGTAGACCTCCCGCCCGGCGATCAGCCCCATGTCGCTGTCGATGTATTCGATCAGGGTGGTGTTGCCCACCCGATCCTTCCACTTGACGGGGGTATTGAGCGCGATCTCGTGGACGTTGAATCCCATCTCCTCCACGTCCGGCGTCCAGGCCATCAGGAGCACGAAGGTGTCGGCGCTCCCGGCCGGCTCGAGCGGCGGCATGACGGCGCGCGCGATCGCCCCCGCGGGGGCCTGGCACAGGATCTGGATGGTGTGCACGTCCCGGAAATGGTGCGGCAACTGCGGGTAAGGGGGTGAAAAAATGGGAGAGGGCACGAATTCCGCCCGCTTCGGCTTGCTGTCCTGGGCAAGGCCCGTCAGCGCCAAAACCGCCACCAGCGCGCACGAACAGGCTGCCGCGATCCAAAAGGCATTCCGTTTCATCATCCCGCCCTCCTTTATTTATGGGGACAGTCACCAGTGCCCCCGTTTGCCGAAATATAATGGGCGGGGGGCGTTCTGTCACCCTCTAAATCTCGGGGCCGGATTCCGTTCACCCCCGGCGCCCCGGTTGTCGTAATATGGGACATGTCCGCCTTTTGACCCCATGACAGAGGAGGCTTCCATGAGCGCTGTGTTTACCGGAAAGAGTGTCACCGAACCGGCCCGCGACATCGAGATCAGCAGGGAGGCGGACGTCGTCGTCGTGGGCGGGGGGCCGGGGGGGATCGGGGCGGCGCTGGCCGCTGCGCGCAGCGGGGCGGACACCGTGCTCGTGGAGCGTTACGGCTACCTGGGGGGGATGGCCACGGGAGGCCTGGTCGCCATCATTCCGAACCTGGGCACCATCGACGGGGAGCAGCAGATCGCCGGCATCTGCCAGGAGGTGATCGACCGGGTGGACGCGCGGGGGGCGGCCGATTACCCGAAGAAGGGGGACTGGGGTTCCACGGACGCCGATCTGGTGAAGCACTACGTCGACGCCAATCTCGCCTTTTTCTACATCCGCCGGGACCTCAACACGGGAAAGGACCGGGTGCTCTACACCGCCCTGGTCGATCCCGAGATCCTGAAGTGCGAACTGAACACCATGATGGAGGAGGCGGGCGTGACGCTGCGGCTCCACTCCTGGGGCGTGCGCCCCATCATGGACGGAAACCGGGTGACGGGGGTTTTTGTCGAGAGCAAGTCGGGGCGGCAGGCGATCACGGCCAAGGTCGTCATCGACTGCACCGGGGACGGGGACCTGCTCCGGCCCGCCGGGGCCGAGTGCGACGACCGCATGGTGCCGGGACTCCGGATCGCCGCCTTCGCCTTCCCCTTCTGGGTCGGCAACGTCCGGATGGACAGGGTGGAGCGATTCCGCGCCGAGGAGCCGGAGACCTACTCGGAGCTGATGGGGGAACTCGACCGGCTCGGCGGCGCGGCCTTCTACATCAAGGACCTCGTGCCGAACCACGAGGGGGTCGCCTGGTTCTACCCCTTCCACCCGTCCCTGCGGCAGGCCGACATCGACGAGATCAACCGGGTCGAGCTCGAGGGGCGGAAGAAGATGCTCCTGTCCTACGACTTTTACCGGAAGCGCGTGCCCGGTTTCGAGAAGAGCTACATCTCGCTCAGCTCCATGCAGCTCGGCATCCAGGGGGGGCAACGCGTCGTGGGGGAGTACGTGTGCACCGAACGGGACATCACCTCCGACGAGGTCTTCGGGGACACCGTCGCCGTCTTCCCGAACAACGACAACGGGGAGATCTCGGCCCGGCACCCGAGCGTGTGCATCCCCTACCGCGCCCTGGTCCCGAAGGGGGTCGAGGGGCTGCTGGTGGCCTGCCGCGCCTTCTCCTCCGAGTATCCCTTCAACGAGTATTTCAACCTCATCCCCCACTGCATCGCCATGGGGCAGGCGGCCGGGACCGCGGCCGCGCTGGCCGTGCAGGGGGGGATCGGGCCGCGCGAGGCCGATATCGCCGTGCTGCAGCAGCGGCTGCTCGACCAGGGCGTCATCCTCCCCGAGCGGATCCGGAAGCTGCGGCGGCCCGACAGGGGCTGACGGGGCCGCGGCGGCATCATGCGCATGGGGTTCCTTCAACTGCCGGTCCCGGGCCACGGCGCCTCCCAGGCGAAGGCGAACCGCCCGCTGGCGGCCGCCTTCATGATCGGCTACGCGCGCCGCCACTGCCGCAGCCGCGGCTGGGAGGCCGTGATCGCTCCGGAGGAGCTGTCCGATCACGGCGGCGACGCCGCCCTCGCGGCCTGGGCCCTCGAGGAGGGGTTCGACGCCCTGCTGTTCACCCTCTACCTCTGGAACCGGGAACGGAGCCTCTTCATCGCCCGCTCGGTCAAGCGGCGCCGGCCGTCCGTCGTCACGGTCGCGGGCGGGCCGGAGGTCACCCCGGACCAGGACGCCGCCGATTTTCCCGGTATCGACCTCCTGTGCGCCGGGGAAGGGGAGGAGTTCTTCGCCCGCTTCGTCGACGACGGCGCCGCGCGCTCGCTCCGCGGTATCTTCCGGGCCGGTGAGATCGCGGACCTCGGCCGTGTGCCCGACCCCTACCTTTCCGGGCTGCTCCCGGTGCGTGACGGGGAGATCGTCCATTTCGAGCAGATGCGCGGCTGCCCGGAGCGGTGCGCCTACTGCTACTATGGCAAGGGGCGGCGCCGCGTCCGCCGCTTCCCCCCCGACCGGGTGGAGGGAATCTTCCGATTGGCGGCCGCCCGGGCGGGCACCGAGGTCTATTTCATGGATCCCACCTTCAACGGCCGGGAGGGGCTCGCGGGGCGCCTGGAGCGGGTGGAGCGCGCCAATCCCCGCCGCGTGCCCATCCATACCGAGGTGCGCCTGGAGAGGATCGACCGCGCCACGGCCGACCGGATGGCGGCCGCCGGCGTCCGGTCGGTGGAGGCGGGGCTGCAGTCGGTCAACCCCGCGGCCCTCGAGGCGGTGGGCCGGTCCTGGGACCGGGAGGCGTTCCTCGCCGGCGCCGGGTGCCTGCTCGAGCGGGGGATCGGGATCCGCACCGGCATCATTGTGGGGCTGCCGGAGGACGACCTGGAAGGTCTGCTCTCCACCCTGGACTTTCTCGAGGGGGCCGGGCTGGCCGGGGGGGTGGAGGCCTACATCCTCTCCCTACTCCCGGGCACCCGGTTGCGCCGGCTGCGGGACCGCTGGGGGATCCGGGCGATGGACCGTCCCCCTTACTGGGCGCTGCGGACCAATCGGATGCGGCCGGAGGATTTCGCCGCGGCGCTCGAGATCCTGGAGCGCCGCCTGGGGATCGATTATTTCGCCCCGATCCCCCCCCTCGGGGGGGGCGCCGGCCCGGGCTTGCGGTCGTTGGTCGACCTGCGCGGCGGCACCCTCGACGGGCCCCTCCCCGAGCCGGCGACGCTGGCCCGGTCGGTCCTCCTGCTCCTCGATGCGGCCGCGGCCGATGACGTGCGCCTCCGCTCCTGGGCCGGCCGGGCGATGGCCGAGTCTCCGCACACCTGCTGGCGCCTCCTCCATGCGGGGAGCGAGTCCTGGCCGGCGGAGCGCTGGCGGCGGCTGCGCGGCCTCTTTTACTTCCCGGGGCATTTTCTCAACCGCGGCCGCCGCCCCGGCCAAGACCCGCAGGGGGCGTTTTCGGTGCGCCTGTTTCAGGCGGTGGACGACGCGGCCGCGGCCCGCAGCCTTCTGGACGCGTCCCCGGAGGCCGAACTGGCGGCCGTTCCCCGTCCCGGGGAGGTGCCCCTCTGGAGGGAGGCCTGCCGGGAAGCCCCCTGGGTCCTCCTCGATCCGCGCCTCGGCCCGCGGGAGAGCGGGACGCTTGCGGCGTGGTGCGCCGACCGCCCCGGGCGGGTGATCGACCTCCCCT
Organism: Acidobacteriota bacterium; assembly: GCA_012729555.1. Lineage (NCBI taxonomy): Bacteria > Pseudomonadati > Acidobacteriota > Acidobacteriota bacterium. The sequence goes on along the minus strand of JAAYCX010000090.1, from coordinate 71,342 downwards.
TTCCCCTGTACCCCCATGAATAATGCTGGTTAACGCCAATGGTCGATCGAGACCCCTCTCCCCCCCATGAAATCGGTGAGGAACCAGACGCTCGCGGTTTCGCCCCCGGCTACGATGGTCCGGATGTTCCGCGCGTTGGGGAGGTGCTTGATCAGCGTCTCCCCCGGGACCTTCAGCCAGGTGGCGTAGGGCTCGAGCCCCTGCCGTCCCAGGGGGGCCGTCATGCCGGAGGTGATCGAGTTGGCCCAGTAGGTGGCCGCGGGAACTTCCGCGTTTTTCGAGAGCCACTCCCCCAGCGCCCCCTTGCTCGCGAACCCCTGGGTTTCCCTGAGCTGCCGGGCGACCGAGGGGTCCATGATGAGGGTGGCCGAGCCGGTGGCCGCCAGCACGCGGGTGAAATCGCGCATCAGCAGCTGCGGGGCGTAGTGCTCCACGACCGAACCGGAGCAGTTGACGAAGTTCCAGCCCGAGAAGATCGTCAGCACGCTGGCCTCGGGCGGGTGCCCGTTCTCGACGTGGACCGGCTTCCACCCCTCGGGGAGCGCCTCCTCGTTTTCGGCCAGGGTCATGTTGTTGTAGCGCAGCGGATTCCCGAGCGAGGAGAACCCGGTCTCCCCCTCCTTGTACCCCTGGATGATGCTGTGGATCAGGTTCATACTGCGGCCGATGACGCTGTTGGCCTCGGCCGTCGGGCTGAGGACCCCGATACCGGAGTTCATCCCGATCTCCCTGCGGATGGGGCCGCTCAGGAGGACCATGTTGGCGTTGGAGGTGGTGGAATCCATGTAGGGCACCTGGCTCGCCAGGGCCAGGATGACGGGGAGGTATTCGGGTTTCGCCCCCGCCATGACGGCGATGACGGCCACTTTCTCCACGGTGAAGGGACGCGAGGTCCCGAAGGTGCCGGCCTCCTTTTTCACCAGCTCGTCGGGCCGGTGGCTGGTTCCCCGGAGCATCGCCCGCACTCTCTCCTCCGTCGGGAGGATGACGGGGTTGAAATCGGTCCACCCGCGCTCCTTGAAGAGGCGCTGCAGGTTGTCCTCCGTGTCGGGGGGGAGGAACCGGGGTTCTGCGGCCGCCTCGGGCGGCGTCCCCGATTTCCGTTCCTCCGCCGTGAGGGGCTCGGTCAGCGCGTCGACGATGGCGGGCATGAGGCTCTTTCCGCTGACGCGGTCCTTCCCCCGGAGCCACTCCCCCAGCTTGTCTTCACCGAGGCCGGTGAACGGGTAGGGGACCCCCACGAAGCGCAGGGGCATCCCGGTGCTGTACTCCTGGTGGGGGCCGGTGCCGAAGGAGACGATGTTTTCGTTTGAAAGCGATACGGTGGGGATGCCGTACTCTTTTTCCAGGGTCATGCCGAAGCGGCTCACGGCCGCCAGACACCCCCATCAACCCGCCACTCCGAGGATCACCCCCCCGGCCCGGCTGGCGGCGATCTCCTTCCACAGCGCCGGGTCGTCGGAGACGTAGCTCCCGCTCTTGAGGCGGCGCACGGTCCTGACGCCGGGCATGTTCGCGCCGAACCACCGCTCCATCTCCTCGAGCACCGGGGTGCGCCCGAGCCCCTCGTAGTTCATGTCCACCAGGTAAACGGTCTTCCCTTCCAGGGTGCCCGCGCGCGGCGCCAGCGGCACCCGCGGCGCGCGCTTTTCGGTTACGGCCGGGTTCAGGACCGTGATGCGCCGCCCCCCGGAGTCTTCGGCCAACGCCGGGACGCCGGCCAGGACCGTTCCCGCCAGCAGCATGAAGGTAACCAGGCTTTTCGGTGCCATCCTCGCCTCCCGATAAAATGTGTGGTGCAGGTGCCCGATTCTAGCACGGCGCGGACGGATCCCCGCCGAAGAAAGAGGGGCGGGGGGCGCCCTTTTATGCGACAATCACAGGCGCCGGCCGCCGAGGGCCGGGCAGACGCGGAGGGAGCGATGGCACAGGATGGACCGAAAAGAAAATGGCCGGTGCGGCTGACGCTGTGGGCCGTCCTGCTCGTCGCCGCGGCCGCGGCCGGGATCTATGTCGCCGACCGGCTGCTGGTGGCGCCCCGGAGGGCGCTCGAGCGGCGGATCGAGGACCAGCAGCGCGAGATCGCGCGCCTTGAGGAGCGCAACCAGCGCCTCGAGACCTACCTCAGGCTCCTGCGCTTCACCGAGCGGCGGGCGCGCATCGAGGTCCTGGGGCAGCGGCTGGACGACGCCGGAGTGCCGGTCACCACGATCCGGTTCACCGAGATCGACGGGGCGGGGAATCCCGTGACGGTGGCCCGGGAGTTCACTCTGGCCGGGCGGGAGGTCTACATCGATACCCTGACCATCCGGTTCGAGGACCATTTCGTCGAGCAGGGGGACCCGCTCAAGGGGCGGGCCCTGATGTTGTTCCGGAGAATTTTCACCAGCGGCATGCGGCCGGAAGAGGGGCACGTGCTGGACCGGGAGGGGCTGCCGCCCGAGGTCTACGCCGAGCGCAACGCGGTCACCGGCTTCGAAAAAGAGCTGTGGGGGCGGTTCTGGGAACTGGCCGGCGACGAGGACCTGGCGGCCGGGTCGGGGGTACGCGCCATCCACGGGGACGCCCCCTATACCCGGATGGAGCCGGGCAGGGTCTACCACGTGACGCTGCGATCCACGGGAGAGGTCAGCATCACTCCCGGTGCGAGGCTTCTCCGGTAGCCGGCCGGCTCATGGTGACCGGGACGCGAACTCCTACGACCCTGCCCCGCACGCACTCCACCCCGCCGGCCAGGATCCGGGCGGAGGCCACCGCCTTCCGCTCCCCCAGTTCCTCGATCTTTCCGCGGATTTCCAGTTCGACGCCGATCGGGGTCGGGCGCACGTAGGTGACCTCGAGCGACGCCGTGACGAAGCGCTCGATCCCCCGCTCGGGCCGGGCCCGGAGCGCGGCGTCCGCGGCGACGGCCATGCCGTGGCAGTCGACGAGCGAGGCCAGCAGCCCGCCGTAGACGAAGCCGGGCATGGAGGTGTGCGCCGGCTCCGGCCGGAAGCGGGCCACCATCTCTTCCCCCTCCCGGCGGCTTTTCAACTGCAGCCCGTCCGGGTTGAGGCGCCCGCAGCCGTAGCAGCGGCTCATGTCGTCGGGGTAGTCCTCCTGGATCGCACGGGGGTTCATGCCGTGACCCTCCTCCGGAAGAGCTTCCGCCGGAAAACGACCGCCAGGGCGATGACGCCGGCAAGGAAAAACAGCGCGACGGCCACGGGGATGAGAAACGACAGGATGGAGGAGCCGAAGGCGGCCGCGTGTTCCCCGGTGGCCACGACGGGGTTGCCCATCCCCGCGGTCTTCGCAGTGGAAGCCAGCCGGGTGAGCACGGTGCCGCTCTGGACCGTGGCCGCCATCCCGCCGCCGACGATGAGGCCCGTCGTCCATTTGAGCAGGTTGTTGTCGATCGGCAGGACCGAGGTCAGCAGCAGCGTTCCGGCGCCGATGGCCATGGGCGTGGTGATGGTATCGAGCAGGTTGTCGACCACCGGCACGTAGTAGGCGATGATCTCCAGGGCCGTGGCCGTGCCGAGGCAGATGATGGCGGGCCACCCGGCCAGCCATTCGAAGCCCTCGTGGACGGGGAGGAACCCGAGATGGGCCCCGATGCTGGCCACCAGCATCGGCACGAAAACCCGGAAGCCGGCGCTCGAGGCCAGGCCGATCCCAAGGGCTACGGCGGTGATCGTTTCGGTGTTCATGTCGACCATAGTACGCCTCCCGGCTCCAATTAAAAAGAGAACGGGCGTCCCGGCCGCCGCTCCGGGAAATCGATGGGCGAAAAAAAAGGGGGGCCGCAGCTGCGGCCCCCCCGTCTTTCAAGCCAGCCCGGACAGCTACTTCTTTTCGTAGTATTCCGTCTGGGCGTTGAAGGTGGCCTCGATCCTGCGGTTCTGGGCGCGCCCCTCGGCCGTGTCGTTCGAGGCGACCGGCTTCTCCTCGCCGTAGCCCTTGGTCTCCAGCCGGTCGGCGCTGACGCCGAAGTTCTCGACCAGGTAGTTCCTGACGCTGTCGGCCCGCCTCTGCGACAGCCCCACGTTGTATTTGGCCGAGCCGACGCTGTCCGTATGGCCTTCGATCACGGTCGACGTCTGCGGGTACTTGTTCATGAAATCGGCCACCTCCTTCAGCCGCTCCCGGTACTCCGGCTTGATGTCCGACTTGTCGGTGTCGAACTGGATGTCGAGCGTCTTGGTGACCTTTCTCTGGATCAGGATCGGGCACCCGTCGGGGGTGACCCTGAGGTCCCTCGCCGTGTCGGGACACTTGTCGAGGTAGTCGTAGACCCCGTCGCCGTCGGTGTCGAAGGGACAGCCGTCGCTGTTGACCTTCACCCCCGCCGGGGTATTCGGGCACTTGTCGAGGTAGTCGTAGACCCCGTCGCCGTCGGTATCGAAGGGACAGCCGTCGCTGTTGACCTTCACCCCCGCCGGGGTGTTCGGGCACTTGTCCCTGCTGTCGACCACGCCGTCGTTGTCGCTGTCGGGCTCGGGCGCCGGGGGCGCCGGCTCGGGCGCGGGCGGCGGCGCCGGGGCGGGCGCGGGTTTCTGCTTGCCCCCGAGGAGGAATTCCACCCCCATGGTGACCATCAGGTTTTCATTGAAGGGCTTGGTAGGCAGGACCCGGCGGAAATCGGCCCTGATGGCGACGTTTTCCGTGAGGAATCCCTTGACCCCGCCCCCGAAATTGGGCGTCACGCGGGCGTGGCGGTCGGTCGCCGGCCCGTTGAGCCAGAGCCAGCCGAGGCCCCCGGCGACGTAGGGGACGAGTCTCTGATTGGGCGCGAGGTGGAACACCGCGTCCTCGCGCAGCATGTACCCGTCCAGGGTCTCCCCCCCATGCTTCGGGGTCGTCCGGATGTAGTTGAAGCTCCCCTCCAGGGCGAATACCTTCGTGACGTTGTAACCGATCCCGAGACCGCCCGTCATGCCGTTATCGAGCGGTTCGCCGTCCTCGAAGAAAAATCCCCCCGCCTGGGGAGTCAGAGAAAACGAGCCTTCGCGAATCTGAGCGGATCCAATACCGGGAAATCCCAACAGCAAGCCCAGGACCCCCGCGCTGAACCAAGATACCTGTTTTTTCATGTGTTCCCCTTTCGTGCGATCCTTTGACAATATCCGGTGCCGCCGTCGGACCGGGGTTATCCTGCAAATTGCTATTTAGTGCCAGAAACCGAATTTTACACCCTTCGGCCCGGCTGTCAAAGTCCCAGGGCCGGAGCGCGACATAGGATCCTGTTTTCGCAATGTCAGGTTCCCGGTCCGGCCGCGCTCCGGCCCGGGATCCGATTGACAAAGGGGCGGTGGATGGAATCTAATGAACTGGAGACGCACCGGCGCCGGATGCCGGGCGCCCATGGACAAGGAGTCGAGCATGTCAGAAGGCGAGGCCAGGCCGAAAGCCGTTTTTTCCACCAACGTGAAGCTGCCGCCGGGCGTCCACGGTTTTGAAGCGGAAGGTTCCGCGGGCAAGCCGGCCGAGGCGCCCGACCCGATCCACCGGGTCATATACATGGACGACCGGGTGGTCCCCGGCTCGTTTTACGTCGAGGCGGTGTGGGTGACCGGGTCGGTGCCCACGGTCCACCCGGTGCACCGTCACGATCACGACGAGATCCTGGGGTTCGTGGGGAGCGACATGGCGGACCCCTCCGAACTGGGCGCGGAGATCGATCTCATCGTCGACGGGGTGAAGACGACGATCACCAAAACCTGTTTCGTGCACGTCCCCGCGGGGGTGGAGCACGGGGGGCTCTGTTTCCGGAAGATCGACCGGCCGGTGTTCCAGATCGCCATGCTGCGGCAGGACAAGTTCGAAAGCGAACCGCCCACCTAGCCGGCCCGATGATTGGATGAAGAGGCCCGCGGCGAGCGTATGGACATGAGCGGTTCAAGCACCCCGGCCCGGACGGCCGTCATCACCCATATCCAGGGTTTTTCCCTGCACGACGGGCCCGGCATCCGCACGGTCGTTTTCTTCAAGGGGTGCCCCCTCTCCTGCCGCTGGTGCGCCAACCCCGAGTGCCTTTCGGCGGAGCCGCAGATCGGGTTTCTCGAAACCCTCTGCACGCGCTGCGGCAAATGCGCCGATGCCTGTCCGGAGGGCGCCATTCGCACCGGCGAAGGGGGCCACCGCATCGATTACGCCCGCTGCACCTGCTGCGGGGCCTGCGTGGATGTCTGCCCGGGGGGCGCCCTGGTCCGCTACGGCGAGAGGATGACGGCGGCCGAAGTCTGGGACGAGGTGCGGCGTGACCGGATGTTCTACCGGAGTTCGGGCGGGGGGGTCACCGCCTCGGGCGGGGAGCCCCTGGCCCGGGCGGGATTCGTCCGGGAACTCTTCGAGCTCTGCCGGGCCGGGGAGGTGGACACCTGCATCGAGACCTGCGGCTACGCGGGCCGGGAGGCACTCGAAGAAGTCCTTCCCGTCACCGACCATTTCCTCTTCGACCTGAAGGTGATCGACCCGGTCCGTCACCGGGAGTGCACGGGCCGGGAGAACGGCCCGGTCCTGGAAAACGCCCGCCTGCTCGTGCGGAGCGGGGCCGATGTCCTCTTCCGCCAGCCGGTGATCCCCGGCCTGAACGATTCCCCGGAGGATATCGAGGCGACGGCCGCCTTCCTGTCGGGCCTGGGGATGAAGGAGCCCCGACTCGAACTGATGCCCTACCACCGGATGGGCCAGAGCAAATACCGCGCGCTTGGGGTACAATACCAGATGGAGGAACTCGGCGCCGACGGGGACGCACGGGCCGAGGAGGTGAGGGCCGCCTACCTCCAGCGCGGCATCCGCTGCACGGTTTCGAGGTGACCCTCCGGAACGGAGCGTGAGACATGGTGGAGATCGACAGGCAGTTGCTGGACAGGATCGACCGGCTTTCCCTCGGGGAAAGCGTGGGCGCGTGGAAGCGGGCCATGAAGGAGGCGGGCTGGAAACTCTTCGCCGACCGGGAGAAATGGACCGTGGAATCCTGGCGGGAGACCGTCGGGATGGACATCGAGCTGCGCCGCGCCCTCCTTTTCCGGAAGGTCGTGGAGAACGTCGAGATCCGCATCCAGGACTATGACCTGCTCGCGGGCCGGTTGACGCCCGCCGTCATAGGCTGCGCCACCTCCATCGACGTCTGCGGGGACTACATCCCGGGGATCTGGAAAGACGGCGAGGAACTGCGGATCACCATGGACGCCAATGTCGGCCTGGACCGGGAGAGCATCGAAACCCTGCGCGCGAGCGCCAGGGAGTTCCGGGGGCGCACGGCGCCGGAGATGACGTACAAGGCGTGGGAAGCGGTGGTCGGGAAGTGGATCCGGGACGCCGAGGCCGCCAAGCTGAAGGACCCGACCCTGGACACCGGGATATTCGGGCAGACCACGTCCGTGCTGATGTGGGACAAGATCCTCCGCGAGGGGCTCGGGGGCATCATCCGGGAAGCCCGCGGGCACATCGACGCCTTCCTGGCGAACCGGGAGAGCGACATCGACCGGCTCTACTTCTGGCAGGCGGCCGTGATCGCCTGCGAGGGGGCGATCCGGCATGCGCACCGGTACGCCGCCCTGGCCAGGGAGATGGCCGAGACCGAGACGCGCCCGGGGCGCCGGGAGGAGCTGCTCCGGATGGCGGAGGCGTGCGAACACGTGCCCGAACACCCGGCGCGGACTTTCCACGAGGCCCTGCAGTCGATGGCCATCGTCGGGGTGTGCAAGAACTACGAGCACCCGATGCACAACAACCCCCAGTGGGGGCGCGCCGACCAGTACCTCTACCCCTTCTTCATCCGCGACGTCAGGAGCGGGGCCACCTCGCTGGAAAAGGCGTCCGACCTGCTCGCCGAGCTCATCGGGCGCTGGGGGACTCAGACCTTCGTCTCCTCCGAGAGCTCCATGGAGTCCCACCAGATCAATTTCGGGATCAACAACGCCATGGTCGGCGGGGTGGACGCCGGGGGGCGCGACTGCTCGAACGAGCTGAGCTACCTCTTCCTGCACGTCGTCGGGCTGCTCGGGCTCTCCTCCCCGACCCTGGGGCTGCGCTGGAACCGCAGCACCCCCGACTGGATCATGGACAAGGCGATCCGGACGAATATGGCCACCAAGGGGGGGATCCCCCTGTTCGAAAACGACGAGGTGGTCGTGGCGCGCTTCGTCGAGGACGGGATCCCGCTCGAGGAGGCGGCGCAGTGGTGCGGCCTGGGCTGCGTCTACCCCTGCCTCCCCTCGAGGGCCGAGCACTACGGGGCCGAGGGGGTGGCCGCCTGCAACCTGGCCGCCATGCTCCACCTCGTCCTGCACGACGGCCTGGACTGCAACGGCCGCCGCACCGGGATCCGGACAGGGGACCCGCGCGGTTTCGCGAGCTTCGAGGAGCTGTACGGCGCCCTGCTCCGGCAGCACGAGTTCATCACCCACCGCATCTTCTGGCTGGCCGCCATCGCCCGGAAGGAGCAGCCGAAGCACGTCCGGATGCCGTTTCTCTCGGCGGTGGGGGTGCAGAGCTGCATGGACCTGGGCCAGGACCTGCTGATCCCCGACCCCGCCACGAGCATGTTCGGGATCAGCGACCGCGCCATCATCGACGTGGCCGATTCGTTGATGGCGGTGAAGACGCTGGTATTCGACCGCCGGACCCTCACCATGGCGGAACTGCTCGATGCCCTCGACGGCGACTTCGAGGGGGAGCGGGGGGGGGAGATCCGGCGCCTCTGCCTGGCCGCCCCCAAGTTCGGCAACGACATCGAGGAGGTGGACCTGCTGGCACGGCGCCTCAGCGAGGACTCCTACCGCATCATCCGCGCCTACGACAACGCCCCCTTCCGCCCCTACATGGTCGCGCGGGAAGGGCTCGCGTGGCACTACTTCGGCGGGCGCGGCGTGGGCGCCCTCCCCAACGGCCGCAAGGCGCTGGAGCCGCTCAACGACGGCTCCATTTCCCCGATGCGGGGGGCCGACCGGAAAGGACCGACCGCCGTGCTCCGTTCCGCGCTCACGGCCGGGTTCAAGGAGTCCTACGCCTCGGTGCTGAACCAGAAATTCACCGCCTCGATGCTGCGCAGCCGGGAGAGCGTGGAGAAGCTGGCGGCCTATACCAACGCCTTCATGGCGGAGGGGGGATCGCACATCCAGTACAACATGGTGGACACGGACGCGCTCCGGGACGCCAAGGCGCATCCCGAAAAATACCCGGACCTGATCGTCAGGATCGGGGGGTTCAGCGCCTATTTCACCCAGCTGTCCCCCGACATCCAGGACGACGTCATCAACCGGAGCGAACACAGCCTGTAAGCCGCCCGGGGGCCTGAAAGACGCGGCCTACCGGAAATCCCGGGGCTTGTAGGTCTTGTCCCAGAGCGCCGGGAGACCGCTGTCGGCGGTGATGTAGCGCTTCTTGATGTACCAGCGGCCGTCGATCTTGACCAGTTCGTCGTACTCCCGCCCCTGTTCGAGCAGCCGCGGGGACATGCGGATGTTGTCGTTCATGACGCCGGTCCAGACGAACCACGCCCTGGCGGTGCTGCCCTCGACGCGGATGACGGGGTTGCTGAGCAGCATGTGCATCTTCCCCCCCAGGTTGGCCTCCCCCGCGTCGAGGCCGGAGTACATCTTCTCGATCGCCGCGCGCCCTTCCGAGACCGTGCCGTTAACGTCCAGGACGGCGTCCTCGGTGAAGTATTCCGACAGGTCGTGGCCGCTCCCCGAGGTCAGGTCGACGTAGTACCCCGTGACCAGGTCCTCGATCAGGATCCGGTCGAGCAGGGTGGCCGCCGTCACCCCTCCGTCCCGGGCGGGCGCCGCCGCAACCAGCAGCAGCACGGCCGCCATCAGGGCCAGGACCGCCCATCCCTTGTTCGTTCCCGTGGTCTTTTTTTCAGCCATTGTCGTGTCTCCTCGTTTCAGGTTCAGGGTCTGCTTCGGCTCCCTGCATCCGGCGTAACGGGAGCGCCGCTCCCCGCCGATAAGGCTATGGGTGTAAAGCCATTTAAAACTTAACATATAAAGGGAAAGGGCCGGGTCATGAAAAAAGGTCTGCTGGTGGTGCTGCTGGCCGCGGCACCCGTCTTTCTGTCGGGGCAGGAACCGCGCTCGCGGGGGCACCGGGAAGCGGCCGCCGACGCGCAGGCGGGGGCGCGCGAGCGGGTCGGGGAGCGAAGTCCGGCCGACCTGCGGCTGTCCCGCCGCGACCTGGACCTGTTCGAACACGGCGGCAGCGTCGAGCTGTCGGTGCAGAGGGCGGACGGAACCCGGGACACGGCCGCGCGCTGGGAATCGGACAATCCACGGGCCGCCAGGGTGAACGAAAGGGGGCTGGTGAGCCCCACGGGGCTCGGGCAGGCGAGAATCCGGGCTTTCGCCGCAGACGGGAGAAGGTCGAACGACTGCGCGGTCACCGTTTCGAAGCCGAACCACTGGGGGAGCGTCAGCGGTACCGATACCCTGGTCGTTCAGGGCGGGTGGGTCTATTTCGCCCACCCGGCCGACGGGGGAAAGCTCTACCGGGTGCGGACCGACGGCTCCCGGCTCGGGCGCCTTTCCGACGACGAGCCCTGCCACCTCAACGTCGCGGGGCGGCGGATCTACTATTACAACGGCAACCGTGAGACCGGGTACGGCCTCTACACCATGACCATCGACGGGGAGGAGCGCACGTGCCTCAACGACAGGGACTCGATCACCTGCCTGCGCGTCAACCGGCACGGGTGGGCCTATTACCTGAACGAAAGGGGGGAGGTGTTCTCCCTGCGGACGCACAAGCCGGGCGAAGCCGCGCAGAAGGTCTTCGACGGGCGTCCGGTTCATTCGATGGCGGTGAACGATTTTCACATCTTCTACAACCGCCACTGGGAGGACATCGTCCAGCCCCGGGGGGCCGGGGGGGTGTTTTCCTACAGCCTCAAATCCAAGAAGGTCAACAGCCACCTCTCGGTCAATGTCAATACGTCCCCCGTCATCCTCGACCAGGACCGGGACGACGTCGCCTATTACTGCAGCTACGGGGACCATGGGGATGTGGCCATTCTGCCCGGAATCGACCATTCCCCCTCGGAAGGCTGGTTCAGGGTCCTGGCGCTCGACAGGGAGGAATACGGGACGGGAGGCCCGCTCCCGGACGGCCTGATCTCCAGGGTGAAGCTGGTTTCGGGAGACTCGATCCAGTGGGCGGCCGGCGGGTGGATCTACTACACCCGGGGGCGCGAACTGCGCCGCATGCAGACCGACGGGAAGCGGGACCAGCTCGTACTCGCGCCCCGCGACGAGGTCGTCTCCTGGCACTGGGGAGGGGAGCGGATCCTCTTCTGGAGCGCGGAGGGGAGACTCTTCCGGGCGCTGCCGGACGGGCGGGTCACGGAGGAGATCGCCGTCGCCCGATAGCCGGCGCTCAGATCCTGCGGGCGCCGACGACCGAGGGGATTCCGCCCATGAGCTTGAGCGCGTGCTCGAGGTGCGCCACGTCGCGCACCTCCAGGGTGAAGTGAAGCCGGACGTTCGGCTGCCGCGCGGCGGTGTGGACGGCGGTGACGTTGATCGATTCCCGGGTCAGGACCTCGGTGATGTCCCGTAGCAGCCCCGTCCGGTCCTCGCACTGCACCGAGACATCGACGGGATAGGAGGGGGCCCGCGGGCCCTGCGGAGGGGTCTCCCCCCAGGCCGCCTCGATCACCCGCTCCGGGTTCAGCCGGGCCATCCCCGCGAAGTTGGCGCAGCGGGCGCGGTGGATCGAAATCCCCTTGCCGCGGGTGACGTAGCCCTTGATCGGGTCGGGGGGCGCGGGCTTGCAGCAGCGCCCCAGCTGCGTCAGCAGCTTGTCGACGCCGACTACGAGGATGCCGTCGCCCTTCCCCCCCGCCCGGCTCTTGCGCGGCACGAACTCCGGGGCGGGCTCCGGAGGCGCCTCCGCCGGGCGCAGCGCCTGCTGCAGGGCACGCGGGCCGAGCTCCCCGCGGCCGGCCGCGAGGAACATCGCCTCGGCCCCCGGGTAGCCCATCCGCTCGGCCAGGGCCTCGATATTGGCCTGCGTCGCCCCCTCGCGCTGCAGTTCGCGCTGCACGAAGACGCGCCCCTCCGCCACGGTCTGCGACTCGTCGAGCGCGGTGAAGTACTGCTTGACCTTCTGGCGGGCCCGCGGGGTCCGGAGGTAGCCGAGCTGGGGGTTGAGCCAGTCGCGCGACGGCCCCCCCTGTTTGGCGGTGACGATTTCGACCGTCTGGCCCGACTCGAGGGGCCGGTTCAGCGCGACCAGGACCCCGTCGGCCTTGGCCCCCCGGCAGCGGTGTCCGATCTCGGTATGGACCCGGTAGGCGAAATCGAGGGGGGTGGCGCCCCGGGGGAGGTCGATGATGCGCCCCTGGGGCGTCATCACGTAGATCGTGTCGTCCAGCGCCGCCCGCCGGAATTGTTCCACCCAGCTGGAGGCGTCGGCCACCTCGTCCCTCCAGGAGAGGAGCTCGCGCAGGAGCGAGACCTTGTCGTGGTAGGCGTCGCTTTTCTTCGCCGCCGCGGTCCCCTCCTTGTAGCGCCAGTGGGCGGCCACCCCCAGTTCGGCGTGCTCGTGCATCTCCCGGGTGCGGATCTGCACCTCCAGGGGGCGCCGGTCGGCGGCGGTCACGGCGGTGTGGATCGACTGGTAGCCGTTCTCCTTCGGCCTGCTGATGTAGTCGTCGAACTCCCGCGTCATCGGGACCCAGATCCGGTGCACGATGCCGAGGACGGTGTAGCATTCATGCACCTGCCGGACGATGACGCGCAGCGCCCGCAGATCGTAGACCTCCTCCAGGGGGATCTGCTTGGCCCGCATTTTTTTCCAGATGCTGTAGATGTGCTTCGGCCGGCCGTAGATCTCGGCCCGGATTCCTACCGAATCGCACTCCTTCGCGAGGATGGAGATGGCTTCGGCGATGAAGCGCTCCCGTTCGGACCGCTTTTCGTCGATCTGCCGGGCGATCCCGCGGTAGGTTTCGGGATCGAGGAAGCGGAAACTCAGGTCCTCGATCTCCCACTTGAGTTCCCACACCCCGAGCCGGTTGGCCAGCGGCGCGTACAGGTCCATCGATTCCCGGGCGGTTTCCTCCCGGTCCGGTCCGGGGTTCTCGGCGTAGAAGCGCAGGGTCTGGGTCCGGCTCGCCAGCCGCAGGAGGACGACGCGCACGTCCTCGCTCATGGCGAGCAGCATCTTGCGCAGGACCTCCGGCTGGGTGCGCAGGTCGCGCACCCCCGAAGCGGGGGTGGGCGCGAGCAGGCGCAGGCCGTTCAGCCGGTGGAGCCCCGCGACCAGCCGGGCGGCGTCCTCGCCGAAAAGCTCCGCGATCGACTTGCCGGCCTCGAGGTGATGCGCGGCGAACAGGAGCGCGGCCAGGCGTGAGTCCGCGTCCAGGCGCAGAGCGGCCGCGATCAGCGCCATGCCGTGGACATGGCGGACGATCTCCTCGCCGGTGCCGAGGCGCCGGCGGCCGTAGAGGGGGCCGACGAATTCGAGCGCGCGCAGGATGCGGCCGGCGTCGGCCTCCGAGAGCCCGGCGCCGATCTTTTCCGTCAGCTCCCCGTCCGGCAGCGACGCGTCCAGTGCGGAAGGAACGTAGACCATGATCCCCCTGTTTCATAAGCTGCAATTTCCACTAAAATATACCAGATCCCGGTGCGCCGGGCCTCATGGGAGTCCGCGGGCCGGGGTCGTGAGAATGGGGGAGAGATGAAGGCGCACGTCCTGCAGCATGTTCCGTTCGAAGGTCCCGGCAGCATCGCCGGGTGGCTCGGGGAGAGGGGGGCCGACATCGGCCGCACCCGCCTGTTCGCGGGGGATCCCCTGCCCGATCCCGCGTCGGTCGATCTCCTCGTCGTCATGGGCGGGCCGATGAGCGTCAACGACGAGGGGCGGCACCCCTGGCTCGCCGGGGAGAAGCGCTCCATCCGGGAAGCGGCGGAGCGGGGGGTCGCGGTCCTGGGGATCTGCCTGGGGGCCCAGCTGATCGCCGCCGCCCTGGGGGCGCGCGTCTTCCCGAACCCGGTCAAGGAGATCGGCTGGTTCCCCGTGCGCGCGGTCCCGGCCCCCGCGGGGAGCCTGGGGCTGCCCGCGGCGTGCGAGGCCTTTCACTGGCACGGGGAAACCTTCGACCTCCCCCCGGGGTCCGTGCACCTGGCGGAAAGCGACGCGTGCCGCAACCAGGCCTTCCAGTTCGGGCGCCGCGTGATCGGGCTGCAGTTCCACCTCGAGACCACCGAGGAGAGCGCCCGGGGCCTCGTCGAGCACTGCCGGGACGAGCTGGTTCCCGGTCCCTTCGTCCAGGGCGAGGAGCAGCTCCTGTCCGCCCCCGCTTCCCGCTACCGGGAGATCAACGAGGTCATGGCCAGGGTGCTCTCCTGGCTGACCGGCGGCGGAGCCGCCCCTACCGGGGCTTGATCCGCTCCGGCCGCAGGAGCTTCTTCAGCAGCATGTTGACCAGGCTGAGCACGATGGCGCCGAAGAAGGCGGCCGCGAAGCCGCGGATGTGGAAACCGGGGACCAGGGCGGAGGCGAGCTTCAGCATCAGCGCGTTGATCAGCAGCCAGAACAGCCCCAGGGTGACGACCGTCAGCGGAAAGGTGACGATCTTCAGCAGCAGCCCCACCGTGGCGTTGATGAATCCGATGATGACGGCCGCGACCAAGGCCGCGAGGACTCCGCTTATTTCGAACCCGGGGATGATCCATGCCGTGATCCCCACGGCGAGGGCCATGAGGACCCAGTGAATCAGCATACGAACCATGTCAGTTTCCTCCTTCGGGCGGCCTTGCCCCGGCCGGCGGCTCCCAGGCGAGGCGCGGCTGGCGCGCGGCCCGCACCTCGTCGGCGCGCCGTATGGGGGTGGTGTGCGGGGCCGAGCGCAGCAGATCGGGCTGTTCCTCCGCTTCCCGGCAGATCCGTTCGAGGATCTCCACGAAGCGGTCGAGCGTTTCGGGAGATTCGGTCTCGGTCGGCTCGATCATGACCGCCTCGGAGACGATGGTCGGAAAATAGACGGTCGGGGCGTAGATCCCGAAATCGAGCATCCGCTTGGCCAGGTCGAGGGCCGACACCCCGGTCCTCTCCTTCAGCTCCTTTGCCGAGAAGACGCATTCGTGTTTGCACAGCGCCTCGTAGGGGAGTGTCAGCAGGCCCCGCAGGCGCGCCCTGAGGTAGTTCGCGTTGAGCACGGCCAGCCGGGACACCTCGCCCAGGCCGTCCGAACCCATGGAAAGGATGTAGGCGAAGGCCCGCAGGATGACGCCGATGTTTCCGTGAAAGCCGGAGACCCGCCCGATCGAGTCGGGGCCCGCCGGCGCGAAGCGGTAGCCGGCCGCGTCGCGCACGATCACCGGGGCGGGGAGGAACGGTTCGAGCGCGGGGCCGACCAGGATCGGCCCCGCTCCGGGGCCTCCGCCGCCGTGGGGGGTGGAAAAGGTCTTGTGCAGGTTGAGGTGCACGACGTCGAAGCCCATGTCCCCGGGGCGCGCCGTGCCGACGATGGCGTTCAGGTTCGCGCCGTCGTAGTAGAGGAGGCCCCCCGCCGCGTGCACGGCCCGGGAGACCTCCAGCACCTGGCGTTCGAAGAGCCCCAGGGTGTTGGGGTTGGTCATCATGATGCCGGCCAGTTCGGCGTTGAGCCAGGGGCGGATGGCGTCGAGCGTGACGATCCCCCCGGAACTGGGGACGACGCGGAGGTCGAAGCCGGCGATGCGGGCCGAGGCCGGGTTGGTGCCGTGGGCCGAATCGGGGACGAGCAGCACGCGGCGCCCCGCTTCCCCGCGCTTGCCAAACCAGGCCCGGAACAGCTTCATCCCGGTGAACTCCCCGTGGGCCCCCGCGAAGGGCTGGAGCGTCCCGGCCTTCATCCCGGTGATGGCGCAGAGGCTCCCGATCGTGCGGTGGAGGATCTCGAGGATCCCCTGGATGGTGGGAGCCGGCTGCAGCGGGTGGACGTCCCGGAACCAGGAGGCGACCTCGTCGTTGATCTTGGGATTGTACTTCATCGTGCACGATCCCAGGGGGTAGAAGCCGAGGTCGACCGCGTGGTTGCGGTGCGAGAGCCGGGTGTAGTGGCGGACGGCGGCGGGCTCCGAGACCTCGGGGAGGGGGGCGGGCGTTTCCCGCAGCAGCGCCCGCGGGAACAGGGTCCCGAGGTCGGTCTCGGGGACGTCGCACTCCGGGGTGCGGTAGCCCGTCCGGCCCGGGCGCGATTGCTCGAAAACCAGTGGTTCGGTCATGCGATCACCCTTCGGATCAGTTCTACGTACCGGTCCATTTCGGCCCGCGTCCTCTTTTCGGTCACGGCCACCAGCAGCCGGTTCGGGTCCCCGCCGCCGAATTCGTCGAGCGGGACCCCGGCCAGGACCCCCTCCCCGAGCAGGGCGTCGGCCGCCTTCCGCGCGGGGCAGGGGAGGTCGAGGACGAATTCGTTGAAATAAGGCTTGTCGTAGGCGATCCGGGCGGGCGTTTCCGCCGTGAGGCGCCCGGCGAGGTAGCGCGCCTTGTGCACGTTCTGACGGGCGATCCTCCGCACTCCCTCCCGCCCGACCACGGTCAGGTAGGCGGCGACCGCCAGCGCCGCCAGCGCCTGGTTGGTGCAGATGTTGGAGGTCGCGCGCTCGCGCCGGATGTGCTGCTCGCGCGCCTGCAGGGTGAGCACGAACGCCCTCGCCCCTTCGCTGTCCACGGTCTCGCCCACGATCCTTCCGGGCATGAGGCGCATCAGGCTCCTCCCCGCGGCGATGTATCCGACCCCGGGCCCCCCGAAATTCTGCCCGAGGCCGAACGGCTGCCCGTTCCCCACGGCGATGTCGGCCCCCCATTCCCCCGGGCTTTTCAGGACGCCGAGCGACATCGGGTTCGCCGAGACGACCAGCAGCGCGCCGGTCTTGCCGAGGCGGGCGGCGAGGCCGGTCAGGTCCTCCACGATCCCGTACCGGTTCGGGCTCTGTACCAGCACGCACGCCAGCTCCTCCCCCTCGATCTTCCCGAGCCCGCTCCAGTCCGTCGCCCCTTCCGATTCGGGGAGGCGCGCGATTTCGGCCCCGGAATCGGAGAAAAAGGTTTCGAGGACCTCGAGCGCGTGGGGGTGCACGAGGGGCGAGACCCCGATGACGCGGGCCCCCTTGCGCGCGCTGCGCGCCATGGCGCAGGCTTCCGCCGCGGCCGTGGCGCCGTCGTAGAGCGAGGCGTTCGATACCGGCAGGCCGACGAGGAGCGTGATCATGGTCTGATACTCGTAGATCGCCTGAAGCATCCCCTGCGACGCCTCCGCCTGGTAGGGGGTGTAGGAGGTGGCGAATTCGGTCCGTCCCGTCACGAAGGGGACGATCGATGGGACCAGGTGGTCGTAACACCCGGCGCCGAGGAAGGACACGCAGGTCCGGCCCGCGTTCCTGAGGCGCTCGAACTCCCGGTAGAGCGCGGTTTCGCAGAGCCCCGGGGGGATGTCGGGTGCCCCGGAGGCGCGCAGCGAGGGCGGGATGTCGGAAAAGAGGTCCTCGAGGCTCTCCACCCCGATGACGCCGAGCATGCGCGCGACATCCTCGGGGGTGTGGGGGAGATAGGCGAAAGTGTTCATGGGCGTCGCCCCTTTCCCCGGGCGGAGACCGCCGCCTCGTCGGTCCGCGGTCCCGTCCCCCGGCGGTAGAAGGGGAGGGGGCGCGCTCCGGCCCGTTTCCACCGGCCGCGGATGTCGATCTCGTACTCCGGCTCTTCCGCTGCATCCCGGCGCACCAGGGCCATGGCTCCGAAGATGCCGACGGTGGGGCATTTCCCCCCGCTCGTGATTCGTCCGATTTCCTCCTCCCCCCGCCGGACGGCATGCCCGGTCCGCGCCACCGCGGCGTCGATCATCTCGAGCCCGATCCGCTTTCGGGCCGCCCCGTCCCGGGCCACGGCCTCGAGCGCCCTCTTTCCGGAAAAATCCCCCTTGGCCAGGTCGACGAAGCGTCCCAGCCCGGCTTCGAGGGGGTTGATGCCGAGGCCGAGTTCCTGGCCGTACAGGGGCATCCCGGCCTCGAAGCGGAGGGTGTCGCGGGCCCCGAGCCCGCAGGGAACCAGGCCGAGAGGGGCCCCGGCCTCCAGGAGCGCGCGCCACAGGGCGGGGGCGTCGGGGGCGTCGACGAACAGCTCGAACCCGTCCTCCCCGGTGTACCCCGTGCGCGAGACCAGGGCGGGGATCCCCGCGACGCGGATTCCGGGGAGAAAATGATAGTTCCGAAGACCCGCAAGGTCCGCGTCGCAGCGCGCGGCCAGGATCTCCAGCGAGGCCGGACCCTGCAGCGCGAGTTGCGCGGTCCGGGACGTCACGTCCTCGATCGCGGGGAGGGCGCGGCCGGAGCGGGTCCAGGGGTTCGGCCCGGTTATCCATTCGAGGACGCGGGCGCGGCTCGCGGCGTTGACCGTCAGGTCCAGCGACTGCTCTCCCGGCCTGCAGACGACGATGTCGTCGATGCAGCCCCCGTCCTCGGCGCACAGGAGCGAGTACCGGCAGCCGCTGGAACCCGCTTCCGGCAGGGAGTTGGTGGCCAGCCAATCGACGTAGGCCGCGGCGTGCGGGCCGCGCAGCCGGATCCGTCCCATGTGGGAAACGTCGAAAAGCCCGGCCGCGCCGCGGACGGCCCTATGCTCGGCCAGGATCCCGCCTTCGAAGTGGAGCGGGAGCCGCCAGCCGGCGAAATCCACCATCCTGGCGCCTGGCAGGGGGGCGTAGCATGGATGAAGCGGTGTCTGGTTCATGTCGCGTCTCCGCAAAAAGGTGAGGCTATCATACCCGGATCGGGGTCGAAAAAGCGACAGGCTCGGGGAGCATTTCCGATAAAGGGAGCGCTTGCGGAGGACGGGGCTTTTAGAGGATACTATGCAAAATTCCGGGTGTCGTAACGGTTTCGGGCCCGGAGACGGAATCAGCCGGAGGAGCATCCCCATGAGGTGTCGCATCGATCACCGTCCGGCCCTGTTCTGTCTTCTTGCCGTCTTCCTGTCCACCGGGGCGGGAAGAGGCGGCGCGGCGCAGGGGCCTTCGGGCGATTTCACGGCGCAGACCCGGACCACGATTTCCGGGATGGGGGCTTCCGACTCCACCGCCACCGAGTATTTCGGCGGCAGCGCCATGCGCACCCGCACCGAGGGGGGAGATGACAGCATCATCCGCTTCGACGAAAAGAGGATCCTCACTCTCGACCACCGCGCCGGGACCTACTCCGAGGTGACGTTCGATCAGCTCCGGGCGATGCTCGACCGGGCGGGGGAAGCGCTGGAGGGACACGGGGAGGAGATGGAGACGGTCAAAAAGATGATGGGGCTGGCGGAGATGTCCATCACCGTCGCCGAAGCGGGTCCGGGCGAAACGATCGCGGGATACCCGACCGCGAAATACCTCCTCCGGGGGCCGATGGAGATCGAAATCCACGCAGCGACGGATCTGCGGATCCCCCCGGCCTATTACGACATGATGAAGCTCCGGGCGCCGGACAACCCGCTGCTCGATATGAGGCAGCTGATCGATGAAATGAAGAAGATCGACGGCCTCCCGCTCAAGACCGTGACGACCATGAAGATGATGAACATGGAGATGAAGACCACCCGGGTGGTCACCTCGATCGAAAGGGGGGCGATCCCGCCCTCCGTTTTTGAAATACCCGCCGGCTACCGGCGCGTCGAGGCCGACCGGGAGGAGTGACCCCTTGCCCTGGCTCCGGAAAGAAACCGATATCTTCAGGAAACCCATTCAATGGCGGGCGCTATGACGACAAGTCGCGAGCAGAAAGTCCTCTTCGGGCACCCCGTGGGGCTGTACACCCTCTTCTTCGCCGAGATGTGGGAGCGCTTTTCCTATTACGGCATGCGGGCCCTGCTGGTCTTCTACATGATCAAGGGGTTCCTCAACTTCACCGACGGCCGCGCCTACGCCATCTACGGGGCCTACACCGCCCTCGTCTACGCCACCCCCTTCATCGGCGGCATGCTGGCCGACCGGCTCCTGGGGGCGCGGCGCGCGGTCGTGATCGGCGGCCTGCTCATGGCGATGGGGCACCTGATGATGACGGTGGAGCACGAACTGGCGTTTTTCTTCGCCCTGGCCCTCCTCATCTGCGGCAACGGCTTCTTCAAGCCCAACATCTCCACCATCGTCGGCTCCCTGTACGACATCAAGAGCCGCAAGCGGGACGGCGGCTTCACCATCTTCTACATGGGCATCAACCTCGGCGCCGCGATGTCGCCGCTGCTCTGCGGCTACATCGGGGAGACCTACGGCTGGCATTACGGCTTTGGGCTGGCCACGATCGGGATGCTGATGGGCCTGGCCGTGTTCGTCGCCCCGATCCGCCTCACCCAGGTACTGATCCTGGGCTGCGCCCTGGTGACGGGGGTGGCGCTCATGTTCTTCCAGAACAACCCCTACCAGCTGGCGGTGAACATCCTGATCGCGCTGGCGCTCATTGCCGCCGGCGTCATCGCCTTCGTGGCGCTGGGGCGTGGGGGGCTGCCGGACGAAGCGGGGCGGCCGAAGCGGCCCGAGGCGCTCGGGGAGAAGATGTGGGGCTTCCTCCGGAAGGACCTGGCCGTCTACCTCGGCATCGTGCTGGCGCTCCCCGTGCTGATCGTGCTCATCCGCAGAAGCGAGATCGCCGGCTGGGTACTGACCCTTTTCGGCCTCGCCGCCTTCGTGTGGCTCGTCATCGAGGCGCTGCGGGCGGCGCAGATCGAACGCCACCGTCTTTTCGTCGTCCTCATCCTGATGTTCTTTTCCATGCTCTTCTGGGCCTTCTTCGAGCAGGCGGGGAGTTCGCTCAACAATTTCGCCGACCGCAACGTCGACCGCGTGTTCGAGGAGGATCGTGTCTCCTCCGGCGACGTCGGGAAGACGCTGCCGCTCAAGCTCAGCCAGGAACAGTTGGGCTACACCAACGGGGGGGAGATGTTCGCCCTGGACGCGCTCACCCGGGCCAGGGAGGAGGGGCGGGACACCGTGGACTGGCGCGTCGACGACGGGAATGTCGGCATGGGGACGGGCGGGGCCGAGATTCCGGCGTCCCTGTTCCAGGCGGTCAATCCGATCTTCATCCTCCTCTTCGGGCTGGTGTTTACCGGGCTCTGGGCTTTTCTCTCCGCCCGCGGCCGGGACCCCAGCACGCCTGTCAAGTTTTCGCTCGGGCTGCTGCAGCTCGGCTTCGGCTTCACGGCCCTCTGGTACGGCGCCACGCATGCCGACGGGCGCGGCATGGTCAGCATGGTCTGGCTGATCCTGGGTTACATGTTCCAGACCACCGGGGAACTCTGCCTCTCCCCCGTGGGGCTGTCGATGGTGGTGAAGCTCTCCCCGGCGCGTATGGTCAGCACGGTCATGGGTGCGTGGTTTCTGGCCACCGCCTTTTCCAACTACCTGGCGGGGATGATCGCCTCGCTGACGGGCGTTTCCCACGGGGAAGGGGAGGTGCAGATCATTCCCCCGCCGATCGAGACGGTGGGGCTCTACGGCGACATCTTCGGAAAGATCGCCCTGACGGCCATCGTCTCCGCCCTCATCTGCTTCATCCTTTCGCCCCTGCTCCGGCGCTGGATGCACGAGGAGGAATAGGGGACAGTCACCACTGTCCCCTTCGCCGGGAGAATCGGAATTGACCAAAAGGAACACGCTCCTTTTCATCGAACTGCTCGTGCTCCTCGCCCTGCCGCTTCTGAACCTCAATCTCCTATACGTCGCCCTGGTGCTGGTCATCTCCCTGACGACCCGGTTCCTGGCCAGGGAAACCTTTTCCGATTACGGCTTTTTCAGGCCGAAGGCGCGCGCCGTTCTTGTGGCCGTCGGCGCCGGACTGCTCCTGGGACTGGCGGCCAACCTGTTCCTCGACCCCCTCCTGGCGAGGCTTACGGGGCAGGAGGTCGACCTCGGGGGCTACGAAAAGGTGAAGGGCAGCCTGGCCGGGTTTATCGGGCTTCTGGGCCTGGGGTGGGTGGTGGGGGGGCTGTTCGAGGAGTACTTCTTCCGCGGCTACCTCTTCAACCGGATCCGGGGTTTCGTCCGGAACGAAAAGGTCTTCCGCTTTGCCGCCATCGGGATCACCAGCGCTGTCTTCGCTCTTGCCCACGGATACCAGGGAATCACGGGCGTCATCGGGACGTTCATTTTTTCCATCATCATGGGGGGGCTGTTTTTTTCATTCCGGAAGAATGCATGGTGCATGGTACTCGTGCACGGATGCTTCGACACCGTCGGGATCACGATGCTGTACCTGGGCTTGGGTTGAAAGGGACAGTGGTGACTGTCCCCTATGTTCCCAGTCTGCCTTTGGCGGCCAGGGTGTCGGCCACGCGCCCCAGGCCGAACTCCTCGAGCGTCCGGCGCGTGGGCCAGCCGTTCTCCTTGTCCCACCCTTCCAGGGCGTAGAAGTGGGTTTTGAAGTCGTCCACCCCCTTGCGGTCCAGGTACATGTCCGGGGCCGTGTCGTGGCGCCACCGGCCATTTTCGTAGATGGGCACGCCGCCGTAGATGGCCATCCCCGAGGCCCCCGGCCGGTACATGTAGGGGAAGAAATCCTCCTTCGCGCGCGTCCTCCCGTGCATCACGCGGATGGCGCGCTCCAGGGTCCAGATTTTCTGCCCCGTTCGCATGGTGTCGGCGAAGGAGTCGGGCTTTCCCGTCACGGCCCGGTAATACCGGGTCTCGATCTCGGGGCTGTCGCTCCCCAGTTCGGGGAGGAACATCTCGCAGAACGCCATCGACTCGTTCCAGAACGAGGAGTAGTGGCGGCTCCAGGCCACCTGCCTGGCCTTGTGCGGGGAGTAGATCCCCGTCTTCCACGCCTCCTCCCCCTTCCACGCGTAGTTGAACATGAAGATGTCGCCGGTGTAGGGGATGGTCTTCTTCGCGAGCGCTTCCAGCGACTGTTCGATCGAGACCCCCTCGGCCGGGGTTCCGACGGGGGCCATGAACCCGTGCCAGGCCGGGTCGCCCGCCCCGAGGATGTAGGCGTAGGCCCACTCCACCCAGGGCATCGTCCAGTGGCTCGTCGATCCCCAGGCCGGCAGGCGCAGGGCCCCGCTCTCCCGGTCCTCTTCCAGCCGTCCCCAGCGTTCCGCCGCGCGGCAGCACCCCTCGGCAAGGGCGTCGCCGATCCCCTGGCGCCGGGCGATGGCTTCGAGCAGGGCCAGGCGGAAGTTCAATTCCCCCCACTGCCCCACGGGGAGCGGGGAAGAGTCGATCTCCCTGCCGGGGCCCAGCACCCCCTGTTCGTGGAGCGTCTCCAGGTACCAGCCCAGACCGGAGTCGGTCGGCACCTTCCCCTTGAAGATCGGCGGCGCGCCCGGGATGTCGACCTTGAACGCGTGAAAATGGGCCGACCAGCTGCTGAGGCCGTATTTGATCAGGGCCTCGCTCGCCAGGTCGGCCGCCTGCGGCGCGGAGGCGCCGAAGAGCCAACCCTGGTCGGCGCACATCGTTTCGCCCCCGTAGTAGTTGCTGCGGCGCCGGTCGGCGCGCAGGCAGGGCATGCAGCAGGCCGCCCCGGCTGCGGGCGCCGGGAGGCCTCCGGGGGAGGAGGCGGCAGCCCGCATCTGGTGCAGCCGGGCCTCGATGATGGCCCCGGGATCGGCAACCCGGACGGCGCCGGTCCCGGCGACGCTGACGGCCTTCAGGTTTTTGGCCCCGAAGACCGCTCCGAAGGCCCCGACGCGCGCGCTGACCCCGCTGCCGGTGACGAGGGCGGCCAGGCGGGAGCGGGTTTCCCCCACCGGGCCGATGCAGAGGACCTGCGGGGGGGCGGTGCCGGGGGCGCCCCCGATCTCCTGCCACTCTTCCCCGAAACGCGTGTGGCCCCCGACCATCCGGGTGATCCGGTCCTGCGTCTCCCAGGTGTCGAGTCCCCAGAGCTCCTTGGCGTCCTCGATCTTCACCCGGTCGTCGACGATGTTGATCCACACGGGCCGGTCGGCCCTTCCGGTCACCACCACCCCGTCCCACCCCGCGTGCTTCAGCGTGTTGCCGAAGCGGCCGCCGAAATTGCAGCGCCAGAATTCCGCGGTGGGGTAGGTCTCCGGGGAGAGCCCGCACACGCTCGTCCTGCCCGCGCCCGGAACGCCGGTGCCGGCCAGGGGCCCGACCATGATGGGGAGGACGTTCGCCGGGTCGTACGGATCTCTGAGGTCCCACCGTCCGGGGGCGACCGCCAGGTCCCAGAAGATGGCGGCCCCCATCCCGTAGCCACCCCCGAACTCCTCGTACCTCGAGCTCTCCAGGGTGCCGATTTCGCCCGTCGTCAGGTCGACCTTCAGTATCTTGCCGGCATATCCGTTGGACATCGTCCCACTCCTTCCCGATCCGCCCCCCGCGCCCCGGGGGAGAAGGGAGTCTCTTTTGCGCCGGGGGGCGCCGATGGAGCCGTCGCTGGTGATTCCGATAAGGTGTCCGGGGTTGATGGCCCCCGATGGCGTTCGCGATTTTACTACAGTTTTCGGGAAAAATGGGAATTTTGCGGCGCGGTGCGGAGATGCCGGCCGCGTCGCCGGGAGCGGCATCATTCGGCTTGACGCGCCCGCGCCCGGAGGTTAGGATATTTCTACATAGGAGACAAAGTCTATTAAGAAAGACTTGGTCCACCGCTTCGTCCTTTGCAGGGGGGATTCCGATGGCTGGCGGGTACGCGGGCAAAATTCTGAAGGTCGATCTTTCCGGGGGGAAGATCGGCTCCATCCCGACGTCGAAATATGAGGAGTTCGGCGGCGGCCTCGGGATGGGGGCCGCCATCTTCTGGGACCTGGCCGTCGTCCCGGGGGGCTGGGACCTCAAGGACGCGTTCGATCCCCGGAACGTCCTCACCCTGATGACGGGCCCGCTCGCCGGAACCGGTATCGCCTCGGCTGGGCGCATATGCGTCTCAGGCCTGGCCCCGCAGTCCTGGCCCGTCAACTGGTTCTCACACAGTAATTTCGGGGGCTGTTTCGCCACGTTCCTGAAATTCGCCGGGTGGGACGGCATCGTCCTGGAGGGGAAGGCGGGTGCCCCGGTCTATCTAAATATCATGGACGACAAGGTGACGCTGGAGGACGCCGGCGGGCTCTGGGGCCTGGACAGCTGGAAAGCCCAGGAGGAGATCTGGCGCGAGCAGGGGGCGCGGGGCGGCGTCCGGTACGGCGAGACATGGCAGAAGGTCGGGGGCGCCTTCTCGACCCAGAGGCCCGCCATCGTCACCATCGGCCCGGCGGGGGAAAACCGGTCGCGCATCGCCTCCCTGATCCACGGAGGGGGCTCGGGCGCGGGACAGGGGGGGTTCGGAGGCGTATTCGGTGCCAAGAACCTGAAGGCCATCGCGGTGGTCGGCACCGGGGCGATAGAGGTCGCCCATCCCGCAAAGGTCCTGGCCGCGCGCGAATGGGTGCGGAGCACCTGGCCCCCCTCCCCCAGGCGGGGGGCCGGCCGCGTATCCACCTCCTGCCTGGGGTGCGACCGCGGCTGCCACTCCCGGGATCCCGTCTATGGCCTCGATTCGGACGGCTGCGCCGAATCGGTCTGGTTCAATCCTCCCCCCCCCTACCGGCAGCCGGACTCCCGGGAAAAGTACCGGGCCACCGATATCGTCCAGCAGCTCGGGATCAACGCCTCGGAACTGTCCTATATCGGGTCCCGGAGTTTCCCGAGCCCCCCGGGGCACCCGATCCAGCCCGCGATTCCCTCCAAGACGGGGACCGCCTGGTATCTGAAAAAGATGGTCGAATTGGGGGTGGCGGGTCCAGGGAAGAGGATCGACACCTCTCCGCTCCCGATGGATATCTGGGACCGGGTGGAATTTGCCGAGATCTTCGCGCTGGTGATCGCCCGGCGCGTCGGCATCGGCGACCTGCTGGCCGAGGGAACGATCCGTTTCGCCGAGCGGATCGGCAGGATAGACGATACAGAGGACATCCTCCGCTATCCCGCCTGGGGGTACGTCGACCACTGGACGATGCCGAACGTGGAATGGGCCTACGGGACGCTGATGGACTCGCGCGACATCAACAACCATGACGTGCCGCTCGGCCCGAACGACCGGATGACGTGTGCCGATTATGTCGCGCTGCTTGCATCGGCCTGCCTCCCGCACGGCGACGACCCGTTCATGTTCGACTACAGCTGGCGGGGGGAACAAGCCTACAGGACCGGGATCTACTCCGACCATAAGGCCAGGTTCATCGCCTGGCGCCAGCACTACGCCATGTTTTACAAGGAATCGATCCTCTTCTGCGACTGGGTGTTCGCCAACCCCTACAGTTCGGGAGCCGCGGACGGCCGTGGGGCCACCCCCGCAGCCGAGCCGGTCCTGATTGACGCGGTGACCGGGAAAGGGCTCGGTTTCACGGACGGGATCGAGATCGGCCGCAAGACCTGGAACGTGATCCGCGCGATCTTCACCCTGCAGGGGAAGAACCGCGACGCGGAGAAGTTCTCGGGCTACATGTACCGGCCCGGGGCTTCCAACGCCCATTACGAGACCCGGATCCCCGTGTTCGACGGGGCCTCCTGGAACTGGACAGACTGCGGGGAGCTGTACCTCGACCGTGACGGGGTGGAGCGGTGGAAAACGGCTTTCTACTCCACCGAGGGGTGGGATCCGCGGACGGGGCATCCGCGTCGGCCGACCCTGGAAAAGCTGGGGCTCGGGCGGGTGGCCGAAGTGCTCGAAAGCCGGGGGAAACTGGGCGCCTGAGCCCTCGCCCGGTCCGGCCCGGGAGGACGGGACCGGGCGTTCGTACCTTTATTCCACCGAGACGATCTTCACGTCGAACTTCAGGTCTTTCCCGGCCAGGGGGTGGTTCATGTCCATGAGGACCGTGTCTTCCCTGATCTCGGCCACGCGGACGGGCATCGACTGCCCTTCCGGGCTCCGGGCCTGAAGCATCATTCCCTCCTCGATCTCGAGGTCCCCGGGTAGGGCGGACTTCGGCACCTCGTTGAAGGCCTCGGGATTTACCGGGCCGTAGGCGTTTTCGGACGACACGAGGATGGTTTTTTTCTCCCCCTCGTTCATCCCCTCCATCCCGGCCGCAAGGCCGGGGATGATCTGCCCCGATCCATGGGTGTACGACAGGGGTTCGGCCCCTTCCGACGACTGGAGCACTTCCTCCTCTACCGTCAAGGTATAGTGAAACGATACTTTCTTCCCGTTCTCGATAGGCATGATCCCCTCCCGCGGGTCCAACCCGGAATTTCCGGGCTTCAGGCATCCGCCCCGGAGGGGGGCCTGAAAATAAAAAAACCGTGTAGTCAATATCCCGAACCACACGGCTTTCAAGATACTCAACTGAGTGAGCGCCAGTTTGCGGGCTCGCAAGCCCTTCCCCTGCAGCCTAGCCTGCGGGGACGGGCATGTCAAGTGCGCCCTGCGGCAGCGGGGGATTTCGCTCTTCGTCCCCGGTCGGCGGGTTGATATAGTAGCCCGATGATGGGGATGGAAACGGGCGCGCGAAGGGACTGGAGCGGGTGGCTGCTGCTGCCGCTCGTTCTGACGGCCCTGGTCTATCTCGGCACCACCACCGACCGCGGGGTCACCGATTACGATGAGGCGTATTACGCCCAGCCGGCCGTGCGGATGGCGGCCGAAGGGGACTGGGTCACCCCTTACGCCAACGGGGTCCGCTTCCTGGAAAAGCCCCCCCTGCTCTACTGGGTGACCGCCGGGAGTTTCAAGGCCTTCGGCATCCACGAGGTCGCCCTGCGCCTGCCGACGGCGCTGGCCGTCATAGCGCTGGTCTGGGTCGTCATGCTCACCGCCCGGCGGGCTTTCGGGGGAGGGGCGGCAGGGGCGCCATCGGTGCAATCGCCCCCGGCGGGGGGGCGGGAGGGCGCGGCGGGGCCGGCCGTGGCCGTGGCGGGGCTCGCGACCGCCTTCTC
This sequence comes from Acidobacteriota bacterium, assembly GCA_012729555.1. NCBI lineage: Bacteria > Pseudomonadati > Acidobacteriota > Acidobacteriota bacterium. Next base: position 43,513 of record JAAYCX010000090.1, on the reverse strand, counting down.
CGTGGGGACCTATCTTTTCACCCGGGAGACCCTGCACGATATCTGGCTGGTGCTCTTTCTGGCCGTGGCCATGTACGCGCTCCTCGAATGGACCCTCCTCCCCGGGCGCACCCTGCGGCCGGCCCTCCTGTTCTACGCCGCCATGGCGGGCGCCTTCATGTGCAAGAGCCTGGTCGGCGTCGCCTTTCCGGCCGGGATCGCCGTGCTCTTCTGCCTGGTTTCGCGTCGGCGGCCCTCCTGGCGTTCGCTCCACCTCCTTTCCGGGACGCTCCTCTTCCTGGCCCTGACCGTCCCCTGGCACTGGCTGGCGGAGGTCCGCAACGAGGGCTTCCTCGGGTTCTTCTTCGTCGGCGAGCAGTTTCTGCGCTTCCTGGGGCGGAGGGAGCCCCCGGTCCTCTGGTCGGTGCCGCTCGGGACCTTCCTCGGATTGATCCCCGTATGGTTCTTTCCCTGGACCGTTTTCCTCCCGGCGGCCTTTTCGGGCGACCGGCGGACCCGGGGGGGAAACACGGCCGTCCTGCTGAGGCTCGCCCTCGTCTGGATCGTGGTCGTGGTGGGATTCTTCTCCCTCTCGGACCGCCTGGAACATTATGTGTTTCCGGCGCTCCCGGCGTTTGCGCTTCTCGCGGCCGCGGCGTTTTACCGGAAGGGGGAGAGCCGCGCCCTCCTCTGGGGATTCCGTGCCCTGGCCGCCGTGGGGGTCCTGGCGCTGCTCGGCGGGATCATCGCCGGAGCCTGGTTGGCCGCGGGGAACGAGCTCCCCTCCGGTGCCGCCGGTCCTTCCGACCGCCTGTCGGAGACCGATTTCAGCATCATGGCCGAAATGCCCCCGGACCTTGTCCGGCAGCTGGCGGCTCCTGCCGCCGTGACGGTCCTGGTGCTGTCGATCGGGTTCCTTTCCGCCCTGATGCTCGAGAAGCGCCGGCGGCGGAAGGCGGCGGTAGCGGCCGTCGCCGCCGTGATGGTGGCGGTCTGCGCCCTGACTCACTGGAGCCTGGTCCTGTGCGAGGACCTCATATCCTCGAAGCGGTTCGGGCTGGCGGTCGCGAGCGAGGCGCTCCCCGGCGACCGGCTGGTGGTCATGGACGACTACGAGTCGGCCAATTCGCTGAGCTTTTACCAGCCGCTCCGGGTGGAGGTGACGGACGGGACGGCCTACGCGCTCCTTCCGGGGCTCCGGTTTCCGGATGCCCCGAAGCTCCTGCTGACCCCCGGGGAGTTCGGCGAGGCCTGGCGTTCCGAGGGGCGCGTCTTCGCCCTGCTGCCCGAAGAGAAACTCGGCCGGCTCGATCCGGCCGGGATCGAGGTGCTGCGCCTGCCCGGCCGCGTACTGGTGAAAAACCGCTGAGGGGGCCCGGGCCCCGGCCGTTTTCGGCTGGAATCGGCCCGGCGTTCGGATAAGATACCTCCATGCCCAGAGAACATGCCGAAAAGCCGCTGGTCGTCATCCCGACCTACAACGAGCGCGAGAACATCCGGTCGCTGATCCCCGAAATCCTGGGGGCCGACGAGCGGATCCACGTGCTGGTCGTCGACGACGGGAGCCCGGACGGCACGGCCGGGGCGGTCCGGGAACTGGCGGCCGGGACCGGTTCCGGGCGGTTGTCGCTGAGCCTCCGCCCGGGGAAAATGGGCCTCGGCACCGCCTATGTCCACGGATTCCGATGGGGGCTGGAGCGCGGGCACGATTTCCTGATCCAGATGGACGCGGACTGGAGCCACCACCCCCGGTATCTTCCGACCATGCTCCGGATGGCCGGGGAGGCCGATTTCGTGATCGGGTCGCGTTACGTCCAGGGGGGAGGGACGCTGCACTGGGGGACGGGGCGCCGGCTCCTGTCCCGGTTCGGCAGCTTCTATGCCCGTTCGATCCTGGGCGTGGGGATCGCCGATTTCACGGGCGGATTCAACGGCTGGTCGGCCGGGGTGCTCCGCGGCGTGGGGCTGGACGCGCTCAGGAGCAACGGCTACAGCTTCCAGATCGAGCTGAAATACCGCGCCCACAGGAGGGGATTCCGGCACCGGGAGTTCCCCATCGTCTTCGACGAGCGCCGGGGGGGGAAAAGCAAGATGTCCGCCTCGATCGGGATGGAAGCGTTCTATTGCGTCTGGGAACTGCGGCTGCGGGGGTAGGCGGAGCCGCCCGCAGGGCACGGGGCGCGCCCTGCGGGCCGGCGCCCGGTGTTCATACGCTTTCGAGAAGTTCCCCGACCTTGGCCAGCAACGCGGCGGGCTCCACCGGTTTTTCGAGGAAGCCCTCCACGGGCATGAAGTCCCGGCTGATGTCGTTTTCCGAGAACCCGAAGGACATCTTGCTCCTCTGGTTCACCGCGCTCAGGAGCAGCACGGGGATGTCCTTGACCTTCTCGCTTTTCTCCAGTTCCCGGGCGGCGACGAATCCGGCGCTCGGGTCCTCCGGGAAGATGATGTCCAGGATGATGAGGTCCGGGTTCAATTCCATCGCGCTTTCCACGATGGCGTCCGTGTCCGTTTTGGTGGAGACTTGGTGGCCATGGGCTTCGAGAACCATCTTCAGATTATCCACAATGTCCAAATCGTCATCGACTACCAGTATGTGAGCCATGATTCGGTTTCTCCTCCGTCGCGTCAATAATATCGAATCTTACCGTGAAACTGCTCCCGCTGCCAACAGTGCTTTCCACCTCGATGGAGGCCCCGTGCAGCACCACCACCTCCTTGACGAGCGACAGCCCCAGGCCTGAGCCGTACGCGTAGTGGGAGAGTGCGTTTTTGCTGCGGAAATGGTCGTTGAAAATCTTTTCCAGGTTTTCCCTGGGGATGCCGATCCCGTTGTCCTTCACCGTCACCGCCACCTTCCTCCCCTCCGGTTTCACGAAGATGTCCACGCGCCCCGTCTCCTTGTGCGTGTAGAAGACGGCGTTGCGGAGGAGGTTGGAGAAGAGGGACTGCAGGTGCGACACCGATCCCAGGATGTAGGCCGGAGGCGCGTTCTCCGCGTGGTTGGTCACGCTCACTCCCCGCGTCTTCGCGATCAGCGCCCCCTCCCGGGCCTGGTCCGCGACGATGTCCACGATGTTGACGGGTGTCATGTGCATCTCCTGCACCACCAGGGTGCGGAGGTTGCTGAGGTGGATGATGTCGGTGATCCGCGTGGTCAGCTGGTCGCAGCGCTCGCCGATCCGCTGCACCACCTCCTGTGCCTTTTCGGGGAGGGGGCCGCAGTAGCCGTCCCTCAGGGTGTAGACGAAGCTCTTGATGACGGCGAAGGGGGCCTTCAGTTCGTGCGTGGCCATCAGGGTGGCCTGGGTCTTTTCCTTGTCCAGCCGGATCAGCATCCGGTGCGCGTCCTCGAGCTGGTGTTCCCGCATCTTCAGGCTGGTGGTGATCTCGCCGACGATGTCCCAGCAGAAGAGGAACACCCCGGCGGTGGCGAAGACGAACCCGAAGGTGACCTCGGCGCTGCCGTTGACCAGAGCCTTGAAGCCGCCGTCGAAGATCGTCCGCGCCGGCAGGACCCCGGCCCATTCCAGGACCAGGGGCATGACGGCGTAGAACCACGCGGCGACGGTGATCAAGAGGGAGCGCCAGCGGGAGAAGAAGAGGGTCGACAGGATGATGTGGGCCAGAAACAGGGCCGCCATCGGAGTCTCGATGCTCCCCAGGACGTAGTTGAGGTAGCTGAGGGCGGTGAAATCGGCCATCATCTCGGCGGCCAGGAGCATCTGCAGCTCCCGTTCCCGCCCCTTGTTACCGAAGAGGTTGCGCCCGATGAGGGTGTAGGCCAGGTTGGTGGCCGACAGGAAAGCCACCACGACGAGGAAGGCGGCGGGGTCGAGGTCGGCCGGCGCCTTGTCCAGGAGCGCCACCAGCGCCCCGGCCGCGCAGGCCAGGATGGCGTACCAGCGCATTTTGAGGAACCACCGGGCGCGGGCCACCATCTCCTGGGACCGGAGGTCGGAGGCGTAGGTGGTCACCGAACCCCAGTCGTAAAAGAAAGAATGCTTTTTCCCCTCTTCCACATGCCCCCCTGTTTCAACGATTGCGGCGCCAGCGTATCATAAGACGGCGAATGACGGACGACAACTCCCGCCGGCGGACGGTCTCCGGCGGCCTCACTCGGGTTCCTGGAAAAGCGGATCGGGGGCGCACTCCCGGCGGAGCGCCTCGAGCAGGAGCGGGAAGCGGTCCTCCATCACGCGGGAGAGGCCGCGGCCGGGGGAGAGGTCGAAGGGCTGCACCCCGAAAATGCGCACCGGGTGATCGAAACCGAGGGCGCGGGCGATTCCCAGCCCTTCGGCCAGGCCCAGGCCATGGGTGGAGACGGAACTCGTCCTGATGAGTACGGAGGCCTCGTGGTCGGAAAAGCAACGGCTTTCACCCGGCGCGAGGCGCATGTCGGCGGCGTCCACCAGCACGACGGCCCGGTCCCATTCGAGCAGCATTGTGGCTACCGTGGCGGCGTCGGCGCTTTCGAGCAGGACGCAGCGCGGGTGGAAACCGGGGGAGCGGGAAAGGGCCGAAACCAGGGCGAGACCGATCTCGTCGTCGCCGCTGTGGCGGGTGCCGAGCCCCACGATCGGGGGCCCGGCACCCGCATCCGGCACGGCCGGACTAATCGACAAATTCGACATCCAGCATGTGGACCGAACAGGAGATGCAGGGGTCGTAGGCCCGCAGGAGCATCTCCATGTGGAGTGTCAGCTCCTCCTTCGACATCGAGGGGAGCATCCGCGGGACGAAGGCCTTCATGTCCTGCTCGACGTTGTTGATGTTCTGGCTGGTGGGGATGACGGCGTTTCCGGCGACGCAGCGGCCGTTCTCGTCGAAGGTGTAGTCGTGGAACAGGATCCCCCGCGGGACCTCGCAGGACGCGACGCCGCGCCCGGCCTTGACTTCGTAGGAGACGTCCTCCTCCTTGAGGCCCGAGCCCAGCACCTCGTCGAGCATCCGCGCGCTGTTGTAGGCGCAGTGCACGACCTCCACGATCTGGGCCACGTTGTTCATGTAGGGGTTGTAACAGGGAACGCGCAGCCCCAGGTCCTCGGCCGCCTGTTTGGCCTCCGGCACGAGCTGGTCGAAGTTGTTGTTCACCCGGGCCAGGGCGCCGACGAAGTACGACTCCCGGTGCCACTTCGACCACTTGGTGGTCGAGTGCGCCACGGTGAACTCGTTGGTGACCTCGAGATACCGGTCCACGGGGACGCTCGATTTCGTGTCGGAACTGTAGACGTCGCCGTCGTACAGGGCGTATTCGTCGGGGTGCTTCAGCGACACGTACTCGGTCTCCCGCTCGTAGGGGGGGATCTTGAGGGTTTTGGCCACCTTCAGGGTCTCCTGGATGTCGGGGATCGCGTCCTCCACCCGCTTCCGGAGAGCCGCGATCTCGTCCAGGGAAGGCAGCTTGCGCCACCCCTTGAGGGTGTTGGCCATGGGATGGAGCGTCCGACCGCCGAAGACGCTGGTGTAGTCGTTCGCCAGCTTCTTGAGCCGGAGCGCGCGCTTGACCACCTCCGGGTGGGTCCTGGCCAGCGGCAGGACGCTCTTGACCCCCAGGAAGTCGGGTACGGCCAGGAAGTAGACGTGCAGGACGTGGCTCTGCAGAAACTGCGATTCGGTCAGCAGCTTGCGGAGCAGGACCGTCTGCGGGCTCACCTGGATCCCCATGGCAGCCTCGACCGCCTTCGTGGCCGTCATCTGGTGCCCCACGCAGCAAATGCCGCAGATGCGGCTCACGATCCAGGGGATTTCGGCCGGGCGCATCCCCTTGACGAAGCTCTCGAAGAACCGGTTGGCTTCCGTGATGGAAAGCTTGACCTCCTTGACCGCCCCTTCGCCGGTGCTGACGATGATGCGTCCGTGTCCTTCCACCCGGGTGACATGCTTGACGTCGATGTTGTACGTTTTCTGTCTCAAATCCATGATCAGACTCCCCTGCCAATCGGTTCGGCACCCATGAAGAGCCGGTATCGGCTCCGGATATCCCTGTCGTCGATCTTGTGTTCGCGCATCAGTTCGATATGGGCCTCGACGTTGGCGTGGGGGAGCGAACCCCGGCAGCCGTCGCAGACGTAGCCCTTGTTGACGCAGATGCTGTCGCACCCCCCCCAGGTCACTGGCCCCATGCAGGTCAGCCCGCGTTCGAGCACACATTCGTTCTCGTTCATCTTGCAGTCCACGCAGACGGCGTTGGGCGGGAAGAAGGGCTGGGTCCCCTGCAGCAGCGATTTCACGAGGTGGAGAAATTCCCGTGGCACCACGGGGCAGCCGCGCAGGTAGGCGTCCACCTTGACGACGGCGTCGAGCGGCCGGACCCGGGTGTGGGACCAGAGCCCCCAGTGATCGGGATCGACCTGGACGCGGTTGCGGGCTTCGTCGCCGTAGACCTCCCCGTAATTGACGGCGGGGGCCACGAAGTTGGAGCGGGCCTGGACGTTCCCGTTGCAGGCGCAGGCGCCGAGGGCCACCAGGTAGGTGGCGCGGGCGCGGATGTTGCGCAGCCTCTCGATATCCTCGTCCCGGTGAATGCTCCCCTCGATGAAGGCCACGTCGTAGCGGGGGGCGGTCTCGGAAAGCGCCTCGCGGAACTCCACGAGCTCGACCAGGTTCAGGATGTCGAGGAGGATGTCCTCGCAGTTGAGGATGGCCAGCTGGCATCCTTCACAGCTGGCAAAATCGAAGAATGCTATCTTGGGTTTCATAAGAGCGCCTCCGGTAAGAGAGCCAGATCGGAAAAACGGAACACCGGTCCGTCCTGACAGCAATATATTTTGTTGATTTGGCAGTGTCCGCATTTGCCCACGCCGCATTTCATGCGCCGTTCGAGATCGACGTATATGTGGTCGTAGCTCACGTTACGGGCGCCCAGGGCGGTGATGACGAACTTGTACATGACCGGGGGGCCGCACAGGGCGGCGACGGTTTTCTCCGGGTCGAGCCTGAGCTTGGGGATCGGTTCGGTGACCAGGCCCACGCCGAATTTCCAGGGCATGTTTTCCGTGCCGTCCACGAGCCGGATCACTTCGATGCCGGCGTCGGTCCATTCGTCGAGCTGGTCGCGGTAGAGCTCCTCGGAGGGGTTCCGGCACCCCGAAATCAGGGTGATCTTCCCGAAACGGTCCGCCTCGGCGACGACGGGGGTGATCAGGGAGCGGAGCGGCACCAGGCCGAGCCCGCCGGCCACGAAAAGGACGTCGCTGCCGTAGAAATTCCCGAGGTCGAACCCGGAACCGTAGGGGCCGCGGATCCCGAGCGTATCGCCCACCTTCAGATCGTGGAGCACCTGGGTCAGGCGCCCGATCCGGCGGACGACCATTTCCAGCGTATTGTCCTTGCCGGGGCCGTTGCTTATCGAGATCGGCGCTTCCCCCACCCCCATGACGGAGACCATGACAAACTGTCCGGGGTGATGGCCCAGCGGCTTTTCCAGTTCGACGCGGAAATACCGGTCCTTGGCGGTCATATCGGCGATTTCGACAATCCTGCCCGGTTGGGGCATGAAAGTGTCCCGGGCGAGCTGGTGGTAATATTCGGTACCCGTCTTCATCAGCGAGCTCCTTCCTGGATCAGGTCGGTGACAATATCAAAAATGTCGATATGAGAGGTGCACTGGCGGCCGCACCTTCCGCATCCCACGCAGGCCGCGCCGCGTTCGTACTTCTCGGGGAGGTAGGCGAATTTGCGGTTGACCCGGTGGCGCTGGCGCGCGGCCGGTTCCGGCCGGAAATTGTGCCCGCCGCCCACCTCGGCGAAGTGGGGGAGCATGCAAGCGTCCCACGACCGGGTGCGGTTGCCGGAGGCCACGTCGAGGTGCAGGTCGTCGGCCACGTCGAAGCAGTAGCAGGTGGGGCAGACCAGGTTGCAGGTGCCGCAGGAGAAGCAGCGCTTTACGTGCTTGTCCCACACCGGGCTCTCGTAGTTCTTTTCCACGATCTTGTAGATTTCGGGCAGGGCCGCGGGGAAGGTCCGGCCGAACGGTTCCGGCCTCGCCGTCACCGCCCCGATCCGACGGGCCGCCCCGTCCTCGCACGGTTTCCAGTCCACGCCGGCCGTAAGGGTTTCACCCAGCCTGGTCTTGACCTCCACCAGGAGGTCCCCCCCCTTGACGGGGGTGATGTAGACATCCGCCCCCTCGGTGTGGTCCAGGGAGTCGACGGCGGCGCAGAAGGCGCGTTCGTCGCAGGGGGTGTTGCAGGCGTAGCCGATGACGGCCGTGTTCTCGCGCCGCGCCAGGTAGTAGGCGTCGGGCACCCCTTCCTTGAAGAAGAGGTCCATCAGGAAGATCCCCTTGAGGTCGCAGCTCCTGACTCCGGCGATGATACGGAAGGAGGTGTCGAGCGACGGCCGCACCTCGGTCTTCCCGTCGGCGTCCGTCCGGAAATGGAGCAGTTCCTCCCTGGCCGGGACCAGGAGTTTGACCGGAGGCACCACGGTCGGGGTGTAGTGGTCGAACTGGATATCGGAACCGGGTCCGACCCGGGTGAACCGGTAGCTCGCCGCCCCGTGTTTTTCCGGGAAATAGAGCGGGTTTTCGGCCGCCAGCCGTTTTATCCAGTCCACGATCTCTTTTTGGGTTGCCAGGTAATAACTCATCAGCGGTCCTCTCTCCCTTTTCCAAACCTATTGTCGTCAGGCCCCTCGCGTCCGGCGCAGCCCGGATCTCACTCGGCGGGAAACGGGCAAAACTTCAGTATACATTGTCCGCAATGCCGGCGCACCCATCTAATAGCCGGCCCGCCGGGGCCGGATTGCCGATCCGGCCCCCTCCCGTCCCGATCGCCTATTAGACACTAGGTCGTGCCGTTTCAAAAGTGAATTTTGTCCCGCTGCCGACCGTCACGCGAACACGAAGGTTTCCAGCACAATGATGAGGATGCCCGTGATCGCGCCCCCGGCGATGACGCCGGCGCAGACCGGTTCGAGGTTCCGCACCATCACCCGGTAGGACAGCCGCGCGGGGTTTGTCAGGACTCGGCCGGAGGCCCAGAAGATGAAGGAACCGAGAAACATCGCGAAACAGGTGTTGAACGGGATCACGAAGGCGAGGCCGATGCCGACGCCCGACAGCCAGAACCTGCCCCGGGTCCGGATGCGGACGAGCTCCAGTGCGATTCCCAGGAGGGCCCCGGCGAGGGCGGTCCAGCGGGCGGACAGGCTCAGGTTCTCGAGCCCGGTGGTCAGGACTTCGGCCACCGCCTTCCACATGATGGCCGCCGGCATGGGGTACTGCTCGCTCACCAGCCCTGCGGGGTTCCCCCGCAGGAAGACGAAGTAGAAGACGGGCACGGCCACCAGGGCTCCGGCCAGGATGCCGAGGACGTGGCCGATCGCCTGCTGCCGCGGCTTGGCGCCCAGCATGTACCCCGGCTTGATGTCCATGAGGAGGTTGGAGGCGTTGCTGGCGGCTTCGCCCGTGATGGCCGCGGTCATGACGTTGGTGGTGATGTTGCCGGGGGCCAGCGCCCCGAAGGTGAGCTGCGTCAGTTTCCCCAGCGCGCCGGTCGGGGTGATGGAGGTCAGGGCGGTGGAGTGGGCGGCGATGAGGATGAAGACGAAGACCAGGGGGATGGCGAGGACGCCCATGAGGATGCCGACGCCGAAATAGAGGTGGGACAGCCAGATCAGCAGCGCCCCGACGACGGGCACGCCGACGAAGGAGAGCCAGAGGGGGAGCTCGATCCCCTTCAGGATATCGCCTTGGCCCGGGTTTCGCTTCCTCCGGAGCGCCTTGAACGCGTCGAGGATGATGCGCGGCCGGGCGAAGAAGGCGCACAGGGAGGCCGTCGTCATGATCGCGACCCCGCCCCAGAGGGCCCACAGGGTTATCCGGGAAAACCCGTAATGGACGACGCCGTCGACCGCGCTGCCGGTGATGTCCCCCCGGTGGATCATCCAGGGGGCGAGGAGGAGGTAATTGATGACGGCGCCCGCCATGAGGGAGACCCCGGTGCGGATTCCCATGAGGCCGCCGGCCGCCATCATGACGAAGTCGGTGTCGGGGCGCACGCTCAGCTCCCGGAGTTCGATCCCGCCGAGCTTTACCGGCCAGAACCGGTAGAGCCAGCCGTCGAGGAATTCGGGAATATGGAAGGGGACCCTCATCCTGGACATGATCGGCTCGCTCTGCATGACCTTGAGGAGGGCTGAGGAGGCTCCGGCCACGGTCAGAATGAGGGCCTTGAAAACGCCGTCCTTGGCGTCCCCGGAATGGAGCGCGTCCATGACCACCCCGGCCGCCTTCCCCTCGGGGAAGGGGTGCTGCTCCTCGTTGATGAAGCGCTTTTTCAGGGGGAAGGCGAACAGGACCCCCAGCACCCCGACGAGGAAGAGCCACGCGTAGATCAGGGGCATCGGGAGGACCCGGCCGGTGATCATCATGTAGGCGGCCAGGCTCGAGATCATCGGCGCCGTCATATACCCGGCGGCGGTGGCGATCGACTGCATGCAGTTGTTCTCGAGGACCGTGAACTCCCTCCCCAGCCGGAGCGCGACGGCGAGCTTGAAGAAGGCGAAGGCGAGGATGACGGACGTGATCCCGACCCCGAGGGTCCAGCCGGTCTTGGCCCCCACGTAGAGGTTGGTCAGCGAAAGGATCCCGCCGATGATCATGCCGAACAGGGCGGAACGGAGCGTCAACTGGGGCATGTCGCCCCTCCAGACGTTTTCCAGCCACCACCGGTCCTTCTGCTCGAGCGTCCACTCCCTGACCTGCTGTTCGGTTAGCTGTTTGATCGCCATCCGCCGTCTCCCCTTCCGCGGTCCCCCCGGGGGGGGCTCCGATGCCCCTATTCGACCAGACTTATCGGCGAAGAGCAAGGGGATGGATAGGATTGAGTCGGGGCGGCGCCATTCCGGTGGGGCCGGGGTGCGGGGCGCCCTGTCCCGCCTTGAAACCGTGCTGGTTTCGGGCAGCGGGTTTCTGTATAATGAAGCGTGAAAGTAGCGGATATGCCGAAGGCGGGAAGCCTTCCCGGAAGAAAGGATCGATGCCCGTGCTGAAACGAATTTTTTGCGCCTGCGCCCTGGTGGCCGCGATGGGGACCCTGGCGGCCGTGAGCCAGGAGACAGAGGTTTTTACCGCCGACAAACACAAGGAGATGGGGCTCGAATGCTCCACCTGCCACGGGGAGGAAGCCCCCACGGCCACCGTCCCCGGCACGGTGTGTCTCCCCTGCCACGAATCGCTCGAGGCGGTCGCCGCCCGGACCAAGGACTTTACGGTGAATCCGCACGAGAACCACATCACCCTGTCCCAGGACCTGGAATGCACCCAGTGCCATAAAGGGCACAAGGCCACCGAGCCGATGTGTCTGAATTGCCACGCCGGGATGAAATTCAAATAATCTTCCTGCACCGCCGGCGGGTCCTGAAAAGGGCCGGCCGGCGGTGGGAACCGACAATGTCGGGGCCGCCGGCTTGCCGCCGTTCAGGCGGCAGCGGAGGGAGAGCCTCGTTTTCGCCGCCCACGATTCAGCAGGCCACCGGCGCCCGCGCCCTGGGATTCGTCGTGGCCGGGGTCTGAACCCGCACCCGTAACCCGGTTTTCCCCCCTCCCAAAAAAAAGTTTCGCTCAAATCGGTCCCGGTTCATTGGATAGTCGGGCGCGATGCGCCGAACAGGGAGGGAGCCATGACCGGATCGAAAAAGCTGAGCAGGGCGGAGATGTTCGCACAGGAAATGCGTTTCATGGAAAGGGTCGGCGCACGGCCGCTCTTCGACCATCTCGAGGAAGGGGGGGTGGCGCTCCCCTCCCCGGAGACGCTGGACGACGAAGCGCTGCACGCCAGGCTGTGGGAGGTGATCCGTGCCATGGCCCTGCTGGGGCATTACCTGACGAGCACCGATCACCTCAGCGACCGGGAACTGTACGAAAGGCTCTGGAACGAGATCCTGAGGGAGCCCTCGTGCATCCCGCCGCAGGGATCGCGCGCCGCCTGCCATATCGACATCCTGGGCGGGTGCAGCGCCGAGGACCTGGCGATCCGGATGAAGTACTACGCGGACGAGGACGAGCGGGAGGGCTGGGCGTCCGATTTTCCGGACGACGAGATGCCGCCCCACGAGGACCTCCCCTACGACCGGGACCAGTTCCTTCCCCAGCCCGACGACGGCGTGTCTCCGGCGGAGGACGTCTGCTGATCCCCGTGCCGGTCAGTACACGCGCGTTCTCGCGGCGCCGGTGAGGATCCATTTTCCCGTGGTTTTCGACTTGTCCAGGTAGACCCGGTAGCCGACCCCCATCTCGCCCCCGGCCTGGAGATCGACGCGGACCACGGCGTGGATCCGGTCCGGGTCGAAACCGGGGCGGGAGAGGCGCACGATTTCCCGTCCCGGGAGGGAACCGCCCGCCGCCGAGGTCCCGGAAAACGCTGAGACCTTTCTCGGGGCCGATTCCGCGTCGATCAGGGCGACCGTCCCCCCGGGGGGGACGTGGTCCCGCAGCCGCTCCGCAACGAATCGGCACGATTCCCGGTTGCGGCGGTTGAAATCGTCCCCCGTATAGGGGACGTCCAACTCCGGGATTTCCCCGGTCATGGAGGCGTCGAGGACCCGGTAATCGCTTCCGTGAAAGCCGTCGAGGCGGACGCGGCGCGATTCGAGCCAGGCCTTGCGTTGAATCCCGCCGGTCATCTCCCCGGGAATCTCCGGGTCGTTCGGGAAGAGGACGGCGGCGAGGACGGCGTATTCCTCCTCGTCCTCCACCACGCACTCCCCTGGCCCCGCACCGGCGAGGGTGCAGGCTCCGAGAAGAAGCAGGAGAGCGGAAAAGAGGCATGGTTTCACGGTCGTTCCTCCGGGAGGGTCTACTCGGGGCGCGTCACCAGGCCCTTGGCGACGCATGCGTTCAGTTCGGTCATGGAGCGCTTCAGGTTCTCCTGCTGCGTCTTGACCACGCCCAGCCGCTCCTCGCTGATCCTGATCTGCTCCAGGATCCGGTTTCGGCTGAGGGTCCATTCGGCCACGCTGTAGCCGTAATCGACCAGAAACTCGGCCATGTTGATCACGTACGGCCTTTTTGGGAAAGCCTTCCATGACTTCATGCGGTTCGCCAGCGGCTGCAGCCCCTCGTCGACCAGGATCTTGTGCAGGATCGGGTCTTCCTCCACCGCCGCGAGGGCGGCGCCGACGGCCCCGGCCGATTCGTCGACCTCGCGGGCTCCGGCGCTGAAATAGCCCCAGAAGACCTCCGCCTTCTCCTTTTTCCCCTGCAGGCTTTTTGCGGACGAGACGGCCGCGTCCATCCTCCGGATGCGCTGGTCCAGGGCGTCCAGGCTGGCCTGCATCCGGGCCTTCCTGTCTCCGCGGAGGCGCTTCATCCTGCCTTCCATGCCCTTGTAGGCCCCCTTGAGCCCGTTGAGGGTCCGGGTCGATTCGGCCACGTAGGCCAGGCCGCCGTCGAGCAGGAGATTGAGGGAGCTCTGGATGGCGGCGACCCGGGCCTCATCGTTGCGCCGGGTCCACTCCTCCAGTTCCCGCTCCCCCATCCGGCTGTCGGCCAGCATGCGGCGGGAGGCCTCCCGGTCCCGGATGAAGCGCTCCCGCACCGCCTGGCACCGCGCCCGCTCCCCCTGCGTGTCCAGGTCCCGCGCGCGCCGCTCGTAAAGGCCGGCGAACTGCAGGGCCTCGTCCATGGAGAGGGAGCGGTTGATGTCGAATCGGGCGGCCACGCTGCAGCTGGTCAGTTCGCCCGATTGCAGGCGGCGCTGGCACCGCTCGACCGCCTGGCGCAGCACCGCGGCGCGCCGGCGCAGTTCGGCGGCGTCCTGGGCCGGCAGCGGCGGAGCGGCCGCGGTGACCAGGAGGAACAAGATGGTTGTGACCAGGATGGTGGGGCCGAGACGCGAGCGCATGTTTTTTCTTCCTCCTCCGGCTTGTTCGGGTAGACTCACTCCCGCGGCGGCGCGGGCGTCATTCGACCGTCCATATCGGCCGGGGGCCCCGTCCCTGTTAGGGAATTGGCGCCGCGCTTTTTCCGGAAGTTCTCCTGCAGGAAGCGGGAAAATCTGCCGAAAAGCGGTCCAGGCCGGCGCGTGGAACCGGCCGCACAGTCGAAGACGTCTTTGGAACCAGGGAGAGCACCATGAAAAGTCCAGTCTCAACCGCCCGGATCGTCCTCTTTGCGTTGATGGCCGCACTGCTGGCCGTCCCTTCGTCCCCGCTGCTGGCCCAGGGAGCCCTCGACCAGCTCGAGGACGGGACCAATACGGGAACCCTCTTTGACGGCAGCGACGGCAGCCGCTTCGGCACCGACACCGGAATCGGCGGGTCCTCCGGCGACATTCCCGACGTCCCCGAGCCCACGCCGGTGGATACCCCGGACGACGGCGCCGACCAGGGCGGGGCGGACGATTCCGGCGGCGACAATTCGGGCAGGGACGGCGAGGAACCGGCCGAATAGGGCCTTTTCGTTGCGCCGGCCCGCCCGGCGCCGGGGATGACTTCCGGGGGACCACCATGAAAAACCGCACGAGGCGCCGGGCCTGGGCCGTCCGGATGATGGGAATGATCCTGCTCGCGGCGCCGCCCGCGTTTTCCGCCGCGACCGCACCGGACCGCGCCGCCATGGTCGACGGGAACACCCGGCTGGCCTGCGATCTCTACCGGAGACTGAGGCTCGGGAATGAGGGGAGGAACCTCTTCTTTTCCCCCTTCAGCATCAGCACCGCCCTGGCCATGACCTATGCCGGCGCCGCGGGGGAAACCGAACGGCAGATGGCCGCGGCGCTTCACTTCACCCTTCCCCGGCAGCAGCTTCACCCGGCCTTTTCCGCCCTGCTCGACGATCTCAGGAGTTCGGAAGAGTACGAACTGGCGATCGCCAACCGGCTATGGGGGCAGAAGGGCTACCCCTTCCGCAAGGAATTCCTGGCCGGGATCGAGGCCCGGTACCGGGGAGGGTTCGAGGAGGTGGATTACGGGAATGACGCCGAGGGGGCGCGCGGGACCATCAACCGGTGGGTGGAGGCGGAGACCCAGGGGAAGATCCGGGACCTGCTGCAGAAACCCGATATCAAGCCCCTGACCCGGCTGGTGCTGACCAACGCGATCTATTTCAAGGGGAACTGGAGCGCCAGGTTCGATTCCCGCGACACCGTCTCCGGGCAGTTCGCCCTGGAGGACGGTGCGGCCGTGTCCGTCCCGCTCATGACGCAGAAGGGGAGATTCCCCTACCTGAGGGAAAAGGACTTCGAGATGCTCGAACTCCCCTATGCCGGCGGCCGGCTTTCCATGCTCGTCCTGCTGCCGAACCGGGGGGTGACGCTCGACAGGGTGGAAACGCTGCTCTCCCCCGAACACCTCCGCTCGTGGCGCTCCGGAATGGAAGAGACCGACGTGCGCCTGTTTTTGCCCCGGTTCCGGACCGCCGCCCGCTTCGAGCTCAACGCCCCGCTTCATTCCCTCGGAATGAAGGACGCCTTCGACGAGAACCGCGCCGATTTTTCCGGCATCATGGGGAAGAAGGACCTGTATATCTCCAAGGTCATCCACAAGGCGTTCGTGGACGTCAACGAGGAGGGGACCGAGGCCGCCGCGGCGACGGCCGTCGTCCTGAACACCAAGTCGATCGGGCTCGAGGTCCGCTTCCGCGCCGACCGACCGTTTGTTTTCGCCATCGTCGACCGGGAATCGGAGAGCGTGCTATTCCTGGGAAGGCTGATGAATCCCGAGGAGCCCGAATCATGAATCAGCGTCTGCTTCCGGTACTCTTGTCGAGTCTCCTTCTCTGCGGCCCGGCTTTCGGCCAAGGCTATTCCCACGGTCCCAGGGAGACCGGGGAGGAGGTGCTCGACGAGCTGCTCCTGGGGGAGAGGACCGTGGCGGCCAAGGTCTCGAGCGGCGGCTGCACCGGCAAGGGGAGCTTCCGTGTCGAGGTGGAAAAGAGGGAGGGGCTCACCTCCCGGCTTCCCCACTATGTCCTGACGATCCGGCGCGCCGCAATCGACGAGTGCAAGGCCATCGTCGACGACGGGCCCGTCATCGTCTGGGACCTCGAGAAGGACCTGGGCCTGACGGGGAACTACACCTTCTCCGTCCGGAACATGGTCTACTCGATCCCCTCACCCTATGACGACCGGGACCCGGAGCGGTCCATGCTTTCCACCGTCGAAAAACAGATGGGGATCCGCGGTGCCGGACCGGGGACGGCCCCGGTGGAGGAGGCGCCGAAGCCCGAACCGGCACCGCGGCGGCCGGAACCGCCGGAGAGCCGGGAGGGCGCCAGAAGCCTGTAGTTCCTAGACCCGCTTTTTCTCCGGCGGCAGGATCCCCTTCTGTTTCGAACTGTGGTCCCGGCCCAGAAAATAGTTGATCCAGGAGGAGGTCTGCCAGAGTTCCCAATCGCACGGCGGTACGATGGTTTCGGCGATTTCGCCTTCCCGTCCCTCCGATTTGAGGCGCCGGTAGGCGCGCACCCAAATGCACTCGACCTCCCCCGGATACACCTCGCACCACCCTTCAAAGCTCCCGCCGCAGGGGGCGTTGCGCTGGTCCTTGGGGCACTGGGACACCGGGCAGAGATAGGCGGCGTCGAACAGGGCGCAGTCGCCGCAGTCCTTGCAGGCGTACATGCTGTTTTTGCTGCAGCGTTCGACCCGGTGCAGCACCCGCTTCCAGAAGGGGGAGCGGTCGATCCGCTCCATCATCCTCCGGACGGGGCGGAACAGGGCGCCCCCCGGTTCGAACACGGTCGAATGGACCGCCTGCGAAACCCGGTAGATCGCGGGGCGGGCCGGGGGCTGGGTCCGGAGGGCTGGGGCCTCGGTGTTCAGCCCGGTCCGGGGGTCCCGCTCGTAAAGGTAGAAGCCGTTCGGCTGGGCGTAATCGAATTCCGGGACCAGTCTCATCCAGTCGGCCGCCAGCTCGTTCCCACGGGCGACGATATACTCCACGCTTTCGAAGGGGAGCCCCTGGCCGCTGATATAGGCCCCCTTGTATCCCATTCCCCTCGCCAGCGCGTACATTTTGGCCGCCCGCTCCAGGCGCGCCTGCCTCCCCTTGTCCCCGCCCGCCGATTCGGCCGCGATCTCGCCGAGCAGTTTCCGCGTCACCACGCACCCGGGGATGTGGTTGGCGTTCATGGTGCGCGCCACCGGGTGTGAGAGGACGTAGATGCCCGCCAGCACCGGCAGCGAATGGTTCTGCAGTTTCAGCCACAACGGCAGTTCGTGCATCTTGCGCGCGTCGTACCCCACCTGGGTGATGACGAAGTCCGCCCCGGCGCGGATCTTCTTCTGCAGCTTGTAATACTGCCCCATCACCTCCGCCTCCATCTGCTTGAAGGGGGAGAAGGCGACCCCGGAATAGAAGCTGGCGGGGGCCAGCCGCACCGGTTTGCGCATGATCTCGCGCACCATGCCCCGGTTCATCTCCGCGACCAGGCGCAGCCCGTTGACCGAATCGAGGTCGAATACCGGCTTCGATTTGCCCGTGAAGCCCAGGTTGGAGGGGTAATCGCCCGTCAGGACGAGCACGTTGTGGACGGCCAGGGCGGCCAGCTGGAACAGGAGGCTCTCGGCCTGGTTCCGGCTCCGGTCCCGCATCGCGATGTGCACGAGCGGCTCCACCCCCGCCTTGCGGATCTCGGCGCAGAGGATGTCGGTGGCGATGGCGGGGTTGCCCCCGGGGTTGTCCGTGATGCTGACGGCGCAAACCTTCCCCCCCGCCGCCGCCCGATGCGCGTTCTCCAGGACCAGTTCCTGCCGGGTTTCGAAAGCGCCCGGGCCGGGGATCTGCTCCCAGACCAGGCAGAAGGTGTCCGGGTCCGTCATCGCGTTCCGGAAACGGTTCCCCTTGGCCGCGAGTTTCTGCGCGATCGCGGCCCCGAGCCTGGCGACCAGCCGGTCGATCGGAAGAAAGGGGCTTTCGGCCCCCGTCGCGAACGCGTGCCCCCCGAGCCTCATGTCCAGGTTCTCGTCCCCCAGCACCCGGTGGGTGTTGCCGGAGATGTCCCGTTCCAGCACCAGGAGCGCGGCGTGATGGGAGATCCACCCCTGCTGCAGCCGGCGGTAGAGGCGCGCGACGCTCCCGGGGGGATCGAGCTCCCCGATCAGGATGATGTCGGGACGGGCGTCCCGCAGCATGCCGAGAGCTTCGGTCTCGCCCGCGGCATAATCCACCGTCATGTCCGTGCCGGCCGCCCGGCGCGCGATTTCGGCGGTCCGGGGGTCCTGACTGATCACCAGAAGGTTTCGGGTCCGATTTGCAGGTCGCATAGGCTACAGATTGCCACAGGTTTCCCGGAAAACACAATTTCCATGCGCGCCGGCCGTCCGGTAATATGGGCGGCATGATTTTCGACACGCACTGCCACGGGTACTGGAAGGGGTTGGGGGACCGGCAGGACGAGGTGCGGCGGCACATGCTCGAGGCGGGGGTCGTCCGTTCGGTGCAGATCGGGGCCGATTACGCCAGCAGCCTCGAGGCGCTCGCCCTCGCGCGGGACTGGGGGGAGCAGACCTGGTGCACGGCGGGATTGCATCCCACCGACTGCCAGGACTGCGCGCCCGAATCGCTCCCCGGCTGGATGGAGAAGCTCGGGGAACTGGCGCGGCGGAACCGCGACAAGGTGGTGGGGATCGGGGAGACCGGGCTCGACTATTACCACCTGGAGCCCGGGAGGGAAGAGGCGGGCAAAAGGGTGCAGAGGGTGTTCTTCGCCGCACAGGCGGAGCTGGCGCGGCGCCTGGACCTGGCCCTGGTCATCCACACGCGCGACGCCTCCGCCGACATGATCGCGCTCATGCGCACCCTGCCGATCGGGCGGGCCGTGATCCACTGCTACAGCCAGGACCCCGATTTCGCGCGGGCGCTGATGGAGCTCCCGGGGGAGATCTACTTTTCGTTTTCCGGGGTCCTGACCTATAGGAATGCCCGTTCGGTGCAGCAGACGGCGCGGGAGCTGCCGCTCGACCGCATCCTCGTGGAGACCGATGCCCCCTTCCTTCCGCCGCAATCCGTACGCAACCGGGTGAGCGTCAACGAGCCGGCCTTCACCCGGCATGTCCTGGAATTTCTGCAGACCCTCCGGCACGAGCCGGCCGGGGAGGTCGAGCAGGCGGTCTGGGACAATTCCAACCGGGCCTTCCGCATTCCGGATCGGCCGACCCCGTGAGCCGCCGTCACCTGCTATAATGACAGGGACACCGGAAACCTGAAGAAGGTATCTTTTATCCGATCCTGGATCCCTGCAGGGCAGGGCGTCTGAGGCCTTACGGCAAGGAGGGAATATCATGAAACTTGAAAATGCCCTGAAGACCGCGCTGGAGTTCGAGGCGGGGGTATGGGACATCTACCGCGAGGCGATGACCAAGACCAGCGACGAGGCCGGGAAGCACATCTTCCAGGTGCTGTGCGATGAGGAGCAGGAGCATCTGGACTACCTCCGGGAATGCCTGGCCCAATGGCAGAAGACGGGGAAAATCAAGGTAAGGAAGCTCTCGCCTCCGGCGGCCGCCAGGGAGGCGATCGGGCGCGGGCTCGAGGAATTGCGGAAAACGGTGAAACCGCAGCGGACCAAGCTGAATGTCGAGCTGGAACTGCTGAAGAAGGCGCTGGAGGCCGAAATCCGGACCAGCGAGTTCTATCGCGAGATGGCGGCCAAGCTCGACGGGGAGGGGCAGCAGCTCTTTCACCATTTCCTGGAGATCGAGGACGGGCACGTGGCCATCGTCCAGGCCGAAATCGACAACGTGGGGAACTGGGGCTTCTGGTTCGATACCCCGGAATTCCGCCTGGAAGCGGAATGAACCCAGGGCCTTCCGGGGAGCGGGGGAGGGACGCCTCAGCGCCCGATTCCGATCAGGGTCAGAACCAGGAAGGCGGGCTGGTTCTGATCATCGGTGACCCGGCGGACGGCCGAACCGTAGCTTTTGGCCCGGCCCTCCGGATTGCGCGCGGGGAGGCGCAGGTTTCCCGGATTGCGCACCAGCTGGACGACGGCCTCCAGCCGTGAGAGGTCGCTCTTCCCCTTTTCCTGCAGCCGGCCGGCGGAGGCCGCGAGCAGGCTTCGAATCTGGGTCCGGTCGCAGGGCAGGCTGAGGGAATCCACCGATTTCGCCGCAATCTCGTGCAGCAAAGGGTCCGAGTCCATGGGGCCGCCCCCCTCCTTGCGCAGGTCGTGCACCCTCTCCGCGAGCAGGCTCCGGACCATGGCATCCGGGGAGTCCGGGACTGCGGCGGAACCGGTCCCGACCTCGAGCGGCCGGGCGAAGACTTCCGTGACATAGAGGTACTTGTCGCAGAGGGACGGATGGCGGACCACCCCGATGCCGATCCGGGTGACGTCGGTCGCGAGGATGTTGCTCTTGTGAGGGGGGCTTTCAAGCAGCGCGCGATGGGCCCGGTGAACCGTCCGGGCGCTGGCGACATTTTCCCTGGCGACCTCGGAATAATACCCGGCGCGGACCAGGCGGCTCTGGAGGCTTCCGGAGGGGAGATCGTGGCTGATGAACCCCTGCCGGGCCATGCCCATGGAATGGCTGCGCGCGACCGCCATCAGCTGCGCGTCCATGACCAGGGGCGCCAGCCCCTGCTCCATCCTTTGCCGGTTGGTGATCTCCAGTAATTCCTGCTCCCATGTTATTGTAGCGTATGGATTTACTGGGTAGTCGGGGAGCCCCTCGGCCGCCCGGCATTCGGGCGCCCGCCCCGGAAGCCCGCCGGACAGAACACAGGCTCCGAGGAGGAGGGCAACGATCCATAATCGGGTCGACCGGCAGTTCATGCGATGACTCCACTCCGCTTCATGGGGTCTTATCGTCCGGCTGCCGCGGGAGATTAGGGTGATTGGGGGGTGCGAATTATTTTCTGGACCCCGGGGGCGGGATTGCCGATATTAACGGTGACAGATGTCACATTTCAGGGATCGGGATGTGTCCCCGGCCGGTGCGGCCTGGACCGATCGAGTGGACCGTATGAAGAGTTCCATCTATGTTCGCAGGAAGGTCAGGAAAAAGCGGTCGGCTCTCAGGAAACACGGCCTGCTGATGCTGTCGCTGACCGCGGTGGGGCTCCTCTTCCTCACCGTCGCCCTGGCCGGCCGCATCCAGACGGCCATCCGGTCTCCCCTCCCCCCCGACCCGATCGGGGAAGCCGGGACGGGCCCGGTGGGGCATTTCCAGGCCGCCCGCTATGACCGGGTCGTCTATCCCTACTCGGTCATCCCCGGCGGAGTACGCAGCAGGTATGAGCTGGCCTCCCGCATGGCGGGGGACCGGGTGGTGGCCGACCACTTCGCCGACTTCAGGATCGGTGCGGCCAGGATGGTGAGGGCCCCGGAAACCCGGATGATGCACGTGTCCTACCGCCGGGATGACCAGGTCTACTGGACGGCCAACAAGGTGAGGATCCCCGAAGGGGAAGCCCTCCTCACCGACGGCGAGTGCGAGGTGCGCGCCCGCTGCGGAAACCGGGTGTCGGCCGCCCCGCAGCTTCCCGTCTCCGACGAGGAACCGCTCCTGGAATCGTTCGATTTCCCGGAGTTGGCGCGGCTGGCCCCGCCTGCAGCCGGCCCCGGGACGGGCCTCGACCTGTCGCCGCTGCCGGAAACCGGCCTGGCCCTGGTCCCCTTCGACCCTCTCGACTCCTTCGTCGCGGCCCAGCGCCCCTCGATCCTCCCCTATTATCATCGCCCGCTCTTCGTCGTCCGCCCCTCGGACGTCGTCGTGCCCGAAACCGGGACCCTGGCTCTCCTGCTGACGGGGCTCGCGGCCCTT
Organism: Acidobacteriota bacterium; assembly: GCA_012729555.1. Taxonomy (NCBI): domain Bacteria; kingdom Pseudomonadati; phylum Acidobacteriota; species Acidobacteriota bacterium. The sequence goes on along the minus strand of JAAYCX010000090.1, from coordinate 21,821 downwards.
TTCGTCCTTAGGTGCAGGGGCGGAAAATAGGCGCGCGAGGCTCTCAACCCCCGATTTCCGTACCGATTCTCCCCCCCGCCCCGCCCCTCGTGCTATTCTGGAAAGGGAGCCCTCCCGTCCCGCTCCGCGGCGGCGGAGGAGGGTTGCCGATTTCTGTGAGGTGCAGGTTTTATGGAGATCCCCGGCTGCTACGCAGGCAAAATTCTGAATGTCGACCTCACGCGGGGGCATATACGCGAGGAGCGGCTCCCCGCGGAGATCTACCGGCAGTTCGTGGGGGCCAACGGACTGGGCGTCCGCGTCCTCTATGAAAGGATGAAGGCGGGGGTCGATCCCCTGGGGCCCGAAAACATCCTCGGGTTCGTCGTCGGGGGACTGACGGGGACGGCTTCCCCCGGCAGCGGGCGCCACATGCTGGTGACCAAATCGCCCCTTACCGGCACCTGGGCCGAGTCCAATTCGGGCGGGACCCTGGGCCCGGAGCTCAAGGGGGCGGGCTACGACGCCGTCTTCTTCTCCGGGATTTCCCCCAGGCCCGTTTACCTGGATATCCGGGACGGGGGCGCGGAGTTGAAAGACGCCTCGGAGCTCTGGGGCCGGGACGCCTACGAGACCGAGGACCGGTTGCATGAATCGCTGGGGGACCCCGGGGCGAAAATCGCCTGCATCGGGCCGGCGGGGGAAGCCCGGTCGCTCCTGGCCGGCATCGTCAGCGAGCGGGGGAGGATAGCGGCCCGCAACGGCGTCGGCGCCGTCATGGGTTCGAAGAACCTCAAGGCGGTCGCCATCCGGGGCGGGCGGTGCGCCATCGAGCCGGCCGATCCGGAGAAGTTCCACGCGGCGCTCGAAAAGTTCATGGCCATCATCAGCACCAACGAGTTCGCCGGCGCCCTCTCCCGGTCGGGGACCGGCAACAACATCAGCTTCCTGGTCGCCATCGGCGACGCGCCGCTCAAGAACTGGCAGTTGAGCGGGCTCGACGCCCTCCCCAACATCTCGAACCTTGACAGCGGGAACATGGACAAGTACAAGGTCGGCAGCTACGGCTGCTACGCCTGTCCCATCTCGTGCGGCGCCATCATTCGGCAGAAGGAGGGGCGCTACGCCATCCGGGACGAGATGCACCGCCCCGAATACCAGTCCCTGGCCGCCCTGGGCGGGATGCTGATGAACGACAACCTGGAGTCGGTGATCAAGGCCAACGATATCTGCAACCGATACGGCATCGACACCGTCGGGGTCGGCGGCACGATCGCCATGGCCATGGAGTGCTACGAAAAGGGGCTGATCGGCAGGGAGGACACCGACGGGCTGGACCTCACCTGGGGGAACGCCGACGCGATCGTCGCGCTGGTGGAAAAGATCGCCCGGCGGGAGGGGTTCGGCGCGGTGCTGGCGGACGGGACCGGGAAGGCGGCGGACCGCATCGGCAAGGGGGCCGGCCAGTACGCCATCGCCATCCGCGGCAAGAGCCTGGCGTACCACGACCCGAGGATGTCCCCGGCGCTGGGCACGGCCAACATCGCCGACGCCAACCCCGCGCACCACATGGACAGCCAGATCTCGGGCATGCTGGCCGAGGGAGGCTCGATCGGGACGGACCCCGCGCTGCGGGCTTCGGGGCAGAGCCCGTTCGCCCTGCATGCCATCGGCAGCAGCTACCACCAGCTCCTGAACGCCGCCGGCCTCTGCTCCCTCTACACCGTGGCCACCGCCCCCCCTCCCGTCGCCGACCTGATCGCCGGGGCCACGGGTTGGGATTTCGGGTGGGCGGAAGCCCTGCGGGCGGGACGCCGCATCCTGACTCTGCGGCAGGCGTTCAACGCGCGGGAGGGGCTGACCCCGGACAAGTTCGAGCTCCCCAAGCGCATCCGGTCCACCGCGAAAACCGACTACGGCGCGCTGCGCGACGGGTACTTCACCGAGATGAAGTGGGACGTCCGCTCCGGGAAGCCTTCCAGGGAATGCCTCGCCGAACTGGGGCTCGCCGGGCTGGCTTCCGACCTGTAGCGGGGCCGCCGGGGCTCCCGAAAGCCCCGGCGGCGGTGTCTCAGCGCCACTTGTCCACCGAAGCGCTCGAAACGTGGCCGAAGTCCCCCGCCTGCCAGAAGAGGTTGGTCCCCCCTCCCACCGACAGGATGTGGATGTTGTCCGGGCTGGCTATCTGCGGGATCATCTCCTCGCGCGGGAGCTTGAGCCAGGATGCGAAGGGCTCCACCCCCCTCCTCCCCACGGGGTGGACGAAGTTCTGGACGCTGTAGAAATTATCCAGCCAGTCCCCGACGCTCACCTTCGTGTTCTTGTGGATCCACTCGATCAGCTGCTCCTTGGAATCGAACCCTTCGCGCTCCTTGAGCTGGTGGATGATGGTGGGGTCGAGCAAGAGCATGGCGGGGGAGAAGGGGCTGACGAACTTGAGCCAGAACGGGATCTGCGTGTGGAACGGCTTGCCGAAGCTCTGGTCGGGGTGGATGAAGCCCCACCCGTTGAAGGTGCTGACGACGCTCTCCCCCGGCTTGTATCCCAGCTGCACGTGGAAGGGTTTCCACCCGTCGGGGAGCTCCTCCTCGTTTTCGGGCATGCACAGGTTGTTGTAGTTGTAGTTGTTCCCCTGGCTCCCCATGTAGGTCTCCCCGGCCTTCCCCGCGGCCGCCAGGTTGATCGACATCAGGGTCCACGCCCTTCCGATGACGCTGTTGGCCTGGTTGAAGGGGCCCAGCGCGCCGATCCCCGCGTTCATCCTGAGTTCGTTCCGGATGGGGCCGTTGACCACCACCATGCGCGCGAACGAGGTCGTGGAGGTGTACAGGGAGGGAACCCCCGTGGAGGCCAGGGCCAGGATCACGGGAAGGTGCTCCGGGCGGGCGCCCGCCATCACGGCGTTGACGGCCACCCTCTCCACGTCGTAGCTCCAGGCTTCGTGCGGGGAGGAGGGCTGCATCTTGCCCACCGGCTCGTCAGGGGCGTGGCTGGTCCCCTTGAGCATCTCGGCCACGCGGGCCTCGGTCGGCAGCACGATGGGGAGCCCGTCGGTCCACTGGTTTTCCAGGAAGAGGCGGTGCAGGTTCTCCTCCGTGTCGGGGGGCACCATCCTGGGGGTGGGCCTTTCGATGAATCCTTTTTTGGAGTCCTCGGCGCTGAGAGGGAGGGTGAGGGCGGCGATGATCTCCTCGAGGACGGGTTTGCCCGTGAGCGGGTCGTTCCCCTGGAGGAACCTGCGGCAGGTGGCCGCCGGAACGCCCGTGATCGGGTGGGGGACGAAGGTGAAGCGCTGGTTGGGCATTCCCTTTTTAAAGGTGTAGGTCTTGACGAGTTCCTCGAACACCCGGGTGACGACCGGGGCGGTGGGGATTCCGAGCTTTTCGACTGTCCAGCAGTGGCCGACGACCGACGGCGAACAGGAGCTTCAATGCCCGATCCCCATGATCATGCCGTGCCCCTTCTCCTTGATTTCGGCCCAGAGCCCGGGGTCGTCGTCGAAATAGGTGCCGATCTTGGTACGGACCACCCATTCGGTTTTGGGGTATTTCACGGCGAGCAGGTCGCGCATCTCGGTGAAGAACTGGTGGGTGTCGGTGAACCCGATGTCCACGATGTAGATCGTCTTCCCCTCGAGGCTGTCGATGCGGGGGGCCATGGGGACGCGCGCGATCGCGGGTGGCTGCCCCAGGGGGTTGTGCACGGTGATTTTCGGTTCCTGGGCGCGCCCGGCGCCGGCCAGCATGGCGGCGGCGGCCAGTCCCAGGACCATCCTCAGGGTCTTTCCTTTTTTCATTGCCCGATCTCCTTCCGATTCCGAGGCGGGTCGATGCCCGTGACCCGCCTACTGTAGCAAAAGCGCCGGTGTCAGCGGCGGAAATTATCGGTTTTCGTTCTGCGGCTGTATTCGAGGATGGCCGCGTCGGTCAAAAAACGGGGGAGGGCGCGCCCCAGGGCCGCCGTCAGGCGGTATTTCCACCCGGGGATCACGACGACGCGGTTGCGTGCGAGCGCCCGGAGCGAGACGTCGACCACCTCCTCCGCCGTCATCCAGAGCGGCCGCGGGATGGCGCCGGCGGCCATTCCGGCGGCGGCGTGGAATTCCGAGCGGGTGAACCCCGGACAGAGCGCCTGCACGCGCACCGGGGAACCGGCGCTCCGGAGTTCGAGGTGGAGGCCCTCGGTGAATCGGGTGACCCAGGCCTTGGTCGCGCCGTAGGCGACGGCGCCCGGGATGCTGAAGAAGCCGGCCATCGAGGCGACATTGATGACGCCCCCCCGCCCTTGCGGCACCAGCCTTTCCAGGGCGGCCCGGGTGAGCCGCTCGACGCAGAGGACATGCAGCCGGTGCATCCGGTCGAGCGCCCCGGGGTCCGCTTCCCAGAACCGGCCCGGCACCTCGAACCCGGCGTTGTTGACCAGCAGTTCGAGCCCGGGTTCGGCGCCGATGCGCCGGGCGACGCGTTCGATCCCCCCGTCCAGGGAGAGGTCGGCCTCCAGGGCTTCGGCGGGCGGCAGTTCCCGGGCCAGCTTTTCCAGGCGGTCCGCGCGGCGCGCCACCAGGACCAGCCGGTATCCTTCCCGGTGGAGGCGCCGGGCGAAAGCTTCCCCGATGCCGCTGGAAGCGCCGGTGACGATGGCCGTCCGGGCATGTTCCTTCATGTTGGGCCCTACCGTCCGGTCCGGGCGGCCGACCAGGTGCGCCGGACTCCACCGGTGGTCACGGTCCCCTCCATCGCATCCCCCTCGATGCGCCCCTCCCAGGAGGCGTCGCCGGCGCGGAAGGAGACCCGGTCCCCCCGGACCCGCCCGCCCGCGATCGGGAGTCCGGGGCGCAGAGTCCCTTCGATCTTCTGGAAGTTCTGGACGAGGCGAAGCTCGGAGGGCGTGTCCCCGTCGTGGAGGGTCCAGACCCCGTCCGCCCGGGCGGGGACGATCCAGAGATAGGCTTCACGGTCCGCGAGGAGGATGGTCTCGTCGGGCTCCCATTCCCCCATGTGGAAGGCGTGCGAAACCACCCGGGTCCCGGGGGCGAGCCCCAGGAGGGTGGGGCGCAGCCGGAGGTTCAGGTCCGGGAGGAGATAGAGGGTGACGACGGTGGCCCGGGCGAGGTCGCTCGAGAAGATATCGGCGGTCACGAAGCGGGCCCGATCCGCCACCCCGGCCGCCTCGGCGTTGCGCCTCGACAGCTCCGTCAGGTCCGGGTTGTATTCGATTCCGAGGGCGCGCGCCCCGCGCCGGGCGGCCGCGATGACGATCCGCCCGTCCCCCGATCCCAGGTCGATGACGTAGTCGTCGGGCGTCACCCCGGCGGTGTCGAGCATCGCCTCGATGAGGTTTTCGGGCGTCGGCACCCAGATGACGTCCTTCCCCCTCTGCCCTATGACGGGCCGGTACTCCTCCGCCGCCGCCCCGGACCGCGGCGGCCAGGGCGTCAACGGGCCCAGCAACGCCAGCAGGATCAGCGCCGGGGCCAGGCGGCCGGCTCCTTTCATCAGCACCTCGAGGCGATCCAGCCGCTGCCGCAGAGGGTGAAGCATTCACCGCAGGCGCGGCAGGTGAGCTCCGACCCCTCGACGAGGGCCGGGCGGCGTTCGATCCCCCGCCCCTCGAAGTAGATCCTGTTTTCCCCCTTGATTTCCGAACAGTACCGGAGGCAGAGGCCGCAGAGGCTGCAGTCGGTCAGGCCGGGCTCGAACCGGGACCCGGTGACCCCGTACTCCTCGGCGTACACCTGGGAGGAGGGCCAGAGGAGCTCGATGATCATCCTGCGGATGCGCCGGATCCTTTCCGTGTCGGTCTGGACCCGCAGGCCCTCCTCCACGGGGTAGACGCAGGAGGCCACCAGTCTTTTGCGCCCCCACGAGGTCTCGATCTCCACCATGCACATGCGGCATCCGCCGTACGGTTCCAGCCTGTCGTCGTTGCACAGGGTGGGGATTCGGATCCCGACCGATTGGGCCGCCTTGAGGAGGGTGGTCCCCTCCCCGGCCTCGACCGTGCGACCGTCAATTTCCAGGGTTATGTTCTTCATGGCGCCCTCTCGCTACTCTCGTTTTCCCTCCGGGGGCGGATTGCCCGCGGGCGGTTTCCCAATGGCGTATGCCGGCACCTTGACGACGGCGCTGAATTTTTCCGGGCAGGCGGTGAAGCAGGCGCCGCATTTGATGCACTTTTCCTGGAGGATGGTGAAGACCTTGTCCGCGGACTGGTCGACCGCGGCGACGGGGCACGCCCGCAGGCAGGCGCCGCATTTGCCGCAGGTGGCCTGGTCGATGTCGTAGGCGATCAGGGGGGTGCATACCCCCGAGCGGCACCGTCTTTCCCTGATGTGCTCCTCGTATTCCGCGCGGAAATATTTCAGCGTGCTGAGGACGGGGAAGGGGGCCGACTGCCCCAGGGCGCAGAGCGAGGCGTCCTCCATGAAATCCCCGAGCTCCTCCAGGACGGCGAGATCCTCTTCCTTCCCCTCTCCGGCGACGATGCGGTCGAGGATGCGCAGCATCTGGCGCGTCCCCTCCCGGCAGGGGACGCACTTCCCGCACGACTCGTGCGCGAGGAAGCTCATGTAGTACCGGGCGGTGTCGACCATGCAGGTGTTTTCGTCCATGACGATCATGCCGCCCGACCCCATCATCGACCCGACCCGGGTGAGTTCGTCGAAATCGACCGGCAGGTCGAGCATCGATTCGGGAATCACCCCGCCGGATGGGCCGCCCGTCTGGACGGCCTTGAACTTCTTGCCGCCCGGGATCCCCCCGCCGATCTTGAAGATGATGTCGCGCAGGGTGATGCCCATGGGGACCTCGACCAGCCCCGTGTTGTTGACCTTCCCGACCAGGGAGAAGATCTTGGTCCCCTTGCTCCCCTCCGTCCCCATGCCCGTGAACCACTCCGCCCCCCTGTTGATGATGTGGGGGACGTTGGCCCAGGTCTCGACGTTGTTCAGGCAGGAGGGCTTGCCCCACACCCCCTTCTCGGAGGTGTGGATGTACTTGGGCCGCGGTTCCCCCACGTGCCCTTCGATGGCGCTCATCAGGGCGCTCGATTCCCCGGAGACGAACGCGCCGGCGCCGCGGTGGATCTTCACGTCGAAACTGAACCCGGAGCCGAGGATGTTTTCCCCGAGCAGGCCGTACTCCCGGGCCTGGTCCAGGGCCTTCTGGGCGTGCTCCCGGGCCAGGGGGTATTCCTGGCGGACGTAGATGAAGCCCTCGCCCGCGCCGATGGCGTAGGCCCCGAGGATCAGCCCCTCGAGCACGCCGTGGGGGTTCCCCTCGAGGATGCTGCGGTCCATGTAGGCGCCGGGGTCCCCCTCGTCGGCGTTGACGATGACGTACTTGGGTTCCCCGGGGGCCTTGCGGGTGGTCTCCCATTTCCGGCCGGCCGGAAAACCGCCGCCCCCGCGCCCGCGCAGCTTCGCTTCCTTCACCTCGAGGAGCACCTCTTCGGGCGTCATGCCCGAAAGCGCCTTGGCCAGGGCGGCGTATCCCCCGACGGCGATGTAGTCGAGGATGTCGGAGGCGTCGATGTGCACGTTGTCGCCCAGGACCACCCGCTGCTGGTGCTTGTAGAACGGGATTTCGTCCAGGCGGGCGAGGGGCTTCCCGTTCTCCCCGTCCACGTAGAGGAGTTTGTCGACTGCGGCGTCCTTCCCTTCGAGTTTGTCGACGATGGCGGGGACGTTTTTGGGCTGGGCCCCGAGATAGCAGACGTCCGAAGGCTGGACGACGACCAGGGGGCCGCGTTCGCAGAAGCCGTGGCAGCCGGTCTTGCGGACCCCGATCTTCTTCCCGAGCCCGCGCTTTTCGACCTCTGTTTCCAGCGACTCCGCCAGGTCTTCGGCCCCGTAGGCGCGGCAGCCGGTTCCCGCGCAGACGGCGACCCAGGTCTCCCTGGAATGGCGCCGGGCGACGGCCTGATCCCTCAGTCGGGCAAGATCGTCAGGGGTTTCTATGCGGGGCATGGGTCGACCTCCTCTTTTTCCAGGGATTTGATGATCTTTTCGAACTGGCCCTTGGAAGGGTTCCGGTGGTAGCGGGAATCGATCTGGACCACCGGGGCCAGGGCGCAGCACCCGATGCAGTGGACCGTTTCGAGCGTGAACGCCTGTCTGGCGTCGGTTTCGCCCGGCTTGACCCCCAGGGTGGCCGATATGCGCGTGAGCAGTTCCGAGGCTCCGCGCACGTGGCAGGCGGTCCCGGTGCAGACCTGCACGATATGGCGGCCGCGCGGCTCCAGGCTGAAGGCCTCATAGAAGCGGGCGATCGTGTAGATTTCGCGGAGGGAAATGTTGAGCCTGCCGCTGATCCAGTTCAGGACGTGGCGCGGAAGCCAGCGGAACTTTTCCTGGACGTCCAGCAGCACCTGGATCAGGGCGTTTTTGCGGAAATCGTACCTCCGCATGATGGCGTCCGCCTCCACGAGGTCGTTGCGGATGTCGAGGATCACCCGTTCCTTCTTCTTGATCTGCCCGAGGCTTTCGGCGTGGTATTTCGCCTCGTTTTCGAGCCAGGTCAGCTCGTCGAGCAGCTGCCGCTTTTCGAGGCCCAGGGAGTAGGCCTCCCCCAGCATGTCCAGCCCCTGAAGCAGCAGGTCGTACTTGTCCGGCGGCGGAGCGCCCGCGGCGCCCGCGGCGGCCTCCTTCCTCAACACGCTCAGGTTCAGGCCGCGGCGCACCGTTTCCACGAGCTTCTCCGGGGCGACCGGCCTGGTGAGGAAATCGAACGCCCCGAGCTTCATCGATTCGACCGCGGCGTCGACGGTGCCGTGGGCCGAGGCCACTACGGGAACGGCCGCCGGGGCTTGCCGGGACAGGGCTCCCAGCGCTTCCGCCCCCTGCATGTCGGGCAGCTGCAGGTCGAGGAGAACCACTCCCGGATGACGCGTCCCGGCCAGGGCCAGCCCCTGTCCTGCGGTGCCGGAGACGGCCACGCGGAATCCCGCTTCCTCGAGGGTGCGGCGGCAGGCGGCCGCGAAGGCCTCCTCGCCATCCATGATCAGCACATCGAGCGGCCCTTCGGCCGGTTGCTCGCCGGCCACCGGTTTTCTGGTGTTCATAGGTAACCTCTGTGAGTGACGAAATGCGTTTCCATTCGGTCGGTGAGGGCGCAACCGTCGAGGCCGGGAGGGTTGCGCGCATCTCCCTGTCCACATGGAGATACACTACCACACCCTTTTTCATTCCATAACCACCTAATTCCCGTCAGGGCTGCGGTGGAGAGGGGGTATTCCTATAAATATCCATTAATAAGTAGTTTATGTCCCGGATGCCCTGTTTTCGCCGATCCGGAAGGAAGCGGGGCAGGAGAGGGAGTGGCACTTTTTGTGCCAGTGCGGGTAGGGTGGAGGGGGAGAAGGAAGGGAAGGGAAGGGAAGCGGGAAGGCCCCGCTCCCGCTTCCCCGGTGCGGTGATATCAGTACACGATGTTTCCGTTGAACATCATCTTGTCGAGCTTGAATTCGAGGAACCCCCTGCCGTCTCCGATGCGGCCGACGACGGGGTAGGCGAATTCAAGGCGGAGGTTCTTATCCTGGTCGCCCACGATATCCTTCCCGTCAACCTTGCGCGGGAAAATGAACTGGAATTCGCTCTGGCCCTCCTGCCCCGGGATGTACTGGGCGATCGCGACCTTGTCGCTCTTGTTTCCGCTCAGGTACACCGAATTCTTCAGCAGCTCGGCCGTCTGGGACTGCCAGTGCTGGGCGAGGTCCCGGTAATTCTGGGGGAAGTTCGTGCTGTAGGACATGTGGACGATGATCATTTCGGAGGTGTCCGCCGCCAGGAATCCCTGGGTCTGCTGGTCGAACTGCTTTTTCTGCTCGTCCGGCAACTGGTCGTAATTCTGCGCGATCTGCATCATGCGGACCATGGCCTGGCGGATCGGGGGGGCGGTGCGGATCTGCACCTGGTATTTGATGTAGGGAGGCTGGTTGTCCGTGGCATCCCTTCCCCCGAGACTGCCGATCATCTGGGTCCCGGTGATCTCGTATTCCTTCGCCCAGGGGGAGTTGGTGAGCAGCTTCTGGCACTCCTTCTGGGACCATTCGTCGTACGGTTTCTTGTCCCAGAACTCGTCTTTTGCCTCGGCGAAGACCGCCATCAGCAGGAGAGCGGGAAGCAGCAGCGCCAAAACGCCGCTCCAGCCGGTGAGAGTCCGCCGGACCGGATTCCTACTTCTTGACAATTGCATTTTCAACTCCTTATCGAGGTTCGTTGGATAGGGATGTTATAGGTCCTTCGGCTTCGGCGGCACAAGTGAAAAATCCGCGTTTCCTCCGGGATACTAAGGGTTTCAAAGAGAGCCGAAGGGGAAAGGTAGGCCGGAGGGCGGTCGGACGGCCGCCCTCCGGCGGGAGGGTGTGTTCAAAGAAGCCGGGCAAAAGGGGTGCGAACCGTCCCCCGGGAGATCACTGTGCCGCTTCCAGAGCGCTGATGATCTGTTTGGCTACCTCCACCTGTTCGGGCTTCTGCCCGAGCTCGAGGTATTTCTTGAGGGCCGCTATCGCTTCCGGAATGGTATCCGGCTTGGCCGAAAGGCTCATCCCCAGCTGGTAGTACGATTCGGCAAAAGAGGGGTCGGCCTCGATCGACTGCTTGAAGGCGCCGACGGCGTTCTCGAAATCCCCCGCATTGACCATGGTGACGCCGAGGTTGTAGAAGTTCTGTCCCGCGGCCATCGGGTCCAGTTCGGCCGCCTTCTTGAACATCTCCTGGGCTTCGGTCATCTTGCCCATCTGCCCCAGGATGACGCCCTTGTTGGTGTACAGGGCGGGGTCCTGCGGGTTCAGTTCGATGGCCTTGTTGTAGGCCTCCAGGGCTTCATCCTTCCTGTCGAGTTTCAGGTAGCAATCCCCGGTCCGGGCGATGATGCCGGGCTGTTTGGGATCCTTCTCCAGGGCGGCGTTGAATTCGACCAGGGCCTCCTCGTACTGGCCGGAATCGTAGAGCGTGACTCCCTTGTCGAACCGTTCCTTGACCTCCGCCGAGAACTGCCTCTGCTTCTGCTGGGCCTCGTACCGTTTCATGTATTCGGCCCTCTCCTCCTCCGTCATCTCGAAGTGGAGTTTCTGGTCCGGTCCCGGGGTGAGCTGGAAGTCGACCTCCACCTCCTCACGCATCTCCGGCTGGATATGCTCCCGGTAGGCGGGCCGGAACCCTTCCTTGCGCACGGTGATCCGGTAACGGCCCGACTGGAGGCCGAGGAGGTAGAAATACTCCCCCTTTTTGTTGGTTTTGGTCGTGAAGACCCGGTAAATATCCTCCCCTTCGATCTTGACCTGGGCGTCCTGGACCGGCTGACCCTTGTCGTCGGTCACCTTCCCCTTGACGGCACGGCTCTGCGCGGCTGCGGGCAAGGCCAATAGCATCAACAATCCTAGTATTAATGCGTTCGAAACAAGAACCTTTGTTGGAGAAATTCTCATGCTGCCTCCTGACCGGTTAAGTGGCCACAATATCGTGTGCCCCCCAATTTTATGGCCGTCCGGGCGCCATTGTCAATCAAACCGGACATTTCAGAGAGCTGTGGCCGGGGTCCCCCGCGGACGGCCCGAAGGCGGCCCGCGGGGGACCGGGCCCGACCGGGACTATTTCTGCGCCTGGAAGATCTTGCTGTCGTATTTCTGGTTGACCACCCAGGTGCTGGCGTTCAGGGTCCAGTTGGCGATGAAGGCGTGCCCGCTCCCCTCAAGCGAATAATCGAGCACATACTTGTGGGGGAGGACGGTGTTCCCGACCTTCTTGAAGTTGTCGAACTTCTCCACGAGCAGGTAGATGGAGTCGGGACGGCTTTCACCTATAGCCATCCCCCCCCCGCCCGCGGACTTGACCACCGACTCGTCGGCGAGCGGGTCATAGGTGGAGGAGCCGCCGAAGGACATGTCGTCACGCACCCGGATCCGGTACTCGGTCCGCACGTGCCGGTAGGTTTCGGGGTCGAAGTAGATCTTGATCCTGAGGTCGCCGAGACTTTCCTTGGGCCGGTATTCCAGCTCGTAGAGCTCCTTCCCCTCCACCTTGGTCTTGCGGCTCTTCATCTCCACCTTCTGTTCATCGATGGTCAGCAGCGGCCAGGCGGTGGACAGGGACCCGCCGATGAAACCCTCTTTCATCAGCCGGTTGTAGCGATAGAGGAATTCGGCGATGGGGGATTTCTGGCCGGGGCTCATGTGGCCGACGGTGACCTCCTGTCCGTCGTAGGCGAAATATTCACCGGGGTAATTGATGTCCTGGAACTTCATCACGATACCCACCTGGGGGCCCTGGGACACGAACATCGAGGTGCCTTTGAGCAGGCCGCTCATCCCCTGGATGAACTGCACCTCGGTCGTTCCGACGAAGGAGCGCGAACGCACCCTGGCCAGATAGTCCGGGCTCCCGATCGATTTGACATGCGCCGCCACGAGCTGTTCCGGTTTGAGCTCTTCATCGGCGGCGACCTCGTCCGACAGGCAGACGAAGCCCGAAAGACACAGCACTGCGGCTAAAAGGAAAGACCCGGTCTTCCTCGACATAGACAACCTCCCCATAAGTTCTGAATCCATAAGCATCTCCCCGGAAGCCCCCCTGTTCCCCGTCGCCTCCGCGCCTGCCCGGCGCCGACCCCGGCGCCGAATCAAACCAAGGGCCGGGATTCGACTACCGGTTTGGATGCCGTCTGCCGCCTTCAAGGTTCATATTATCCGTCCCGGGTTCCGGGGTACGGTTTTGCATAACTAAGCACTACGATGCGGCGGCGCCGCCTGTTACGGGTCCCGGAGGATATTCTTCTTCATTTTCGAAATACGTGGCATTCTATGAGGGCCGGGACGGTTCCGGCGGGACAGGCCGGCGGACAAACATCAGCCGGATCCGGTGGATATGGAAAAAGCGCAATCAGGCCAGGAGATTGTACCCCCCCCCGTTTCATGCCCGGTCTGCGGGTGCGCGAAGGCGCGCACAAGCCTCTGCCCGGTCGTGCTTTCCGGGACGGAGCCGGTGTATGCCCTGGTAGCCTGCTCCGGGTGCGGTACGCGCATGCTGGACCCGCTCCCGACCGGGGAGGAGCTTGCCCGGTTTTACGCCCCCCGCTATTACGGCGGCGACTGGTACAAGCAGCGGGGGAAAGGGAGGATGTTCCGGAGGGTTCTGCTCCCGAAAGTGGGGGGGTGTTTTCTGGATGTCGGCTGCAGCCTCGGTTTTTTCCTTCTCGGGGTTGCCGAGGACCGGAGATGGCGGGCGTTCGGTTCGGAGATCAGCCCGGAAGCCGCCGCTTTTGCCCGGGACCGGCTGGGGCTCGACGTCCGCTGCGGGGAGCTTGCGGACCTCGGCTATCCCGATCGTTTCTTCGATTACGTGCACGTCAGCAACGTCCTGGAGCACGTGCGCGATCCCCGGGGCCTGCTGGGGGAATGCCGGCGGATCCTGAAGCCGGGGGGAACCCTGTACCTCTCGGTCCCCAACGGCCCGGTGGACAGCGCCGGTCTCGTCAGGTACCACTGCAGGGAGGGCCTTCCCCCCCGGAGCAAGGACGGGCATCTCTTCTTTTTCTCCAGGGACGCCCTCCGGGTCCTGTTCCGCGCCTGCGGATTCGCCGTTGTCGAGACGCACACCTACGGCATCCGGCGCGGCCTGCGGGCCCTGGGCCTCTATCCCCGGAAGCCCGGGTGGAAGAACCCCTACCGGCCGCAGGCGCCTTCCCCCGCGACGCCCGAGATCCGCCTTCCGGCCGCTCCCGGACGCCTCCCCGGGTACGACGCCTACCGCTTCAGGCAGGCGCGCCTGAAGCGGCTTCCCGGGTTGCGCGCCTTCGGGCTGGATTTTGAAATCATCCTGCGCGCGGAGGAGGGCCCCGGGGAATGACCGCGATTCTGGGGATTTCGGCGTTTTATCACGATTCGGCGGCGGCGCTGGTCGTGGATGGACGGATCGTGGCCGCGGCCCAGGAGGAGCGGTTCACGCGCGTCAAGCACGACGACGGCTTTCCGGTCCACGCGGTCGATTACTGCCTCCGGGAGGCCGGACTGGGTGCGGGGGGACTGGACTACGTCGCCTTTTACGACAAACCGCTCCTGAAATTCGAGAGGCTCCTGGAGACCTACCTGGCCTTCGCTCCGGCCGGTTTCGGCTCCTTCCGCCGCGCCATGCCGCTGTGGCTGGCCCGGAAACTCCACCTGCCCCGCGAAATCCGCAAGGGCCTGGGGGGGGGATACCGGCGCAGGTGCGTCTTCGCCCAGCATCACGAAGCGCACGCGGCCAGCGCCTTTTTCCCCTCACCGTTCGAGGAGGCCGCCCTCCTGACGCTGGACGGGGTGGGGGAATGGGCGACGGCAAGCCTCGGCCGCGGCCGAGCCAACCGGATCGAGCTTTTTTCGGAGCTGCGTTTCCCTCATTCCCTGGGCCTGCTCTACTCGGCCTTCACCTACTTTTGCGGATTCAGGGTCAACTCCGGGGAATACAAGCTGATGGGGCTGGCCCCCTACGGGGAACCGGTCTATGCCGACCGGATCCTGCGTCACCTGCTCGACCTGAAGCCGGACGGCTCCTTTCGCATGGACATGGCCTATTTCCGCTACTGCCAGGGTTTGGTGATGACGTCGCCCCGGTTCGACCGCCTTTTCGAAGGGCCCCCTCGCCGGCCGGAAGCGGCGCTGACGCAGCGCGAAATGGACCTGGCCGCCTCCATTCAACAGGTCACCGAGGAGGTGATGCTCCGCTCGGCCCGCCACCTGCACCGGCTGACCGGGATGAAAAATCTCTGCCTGGCGGGGGGGGTGGCGCTCAACTGCGTGGGGAACGGGAGGATCGTGCGCGAGGGCCCGTTCGAAAGGGTCTGGATCCAGCCTGCCGCCGGCGACGCCGGCGGGGCGCTGGGGGCGGCGCTCTTCGTCTGGCACCAGCTGCTGGACAACCCCCGCATCCCGGGGGCGGACGATTCCGAGCGGGGGGCCTTCCTGGGCCCGGCGTTCTCCGAAGACCGGATCCGCGGGTTTCTCGAGAGCTCCGGGTGCCGGTATCATTATTATGGTGAAAAGGATCTCATCGATGCCGTGGCCGACCTGATCGCGGCCGGGAAGGTAGTGGGCTGGTTCCAGGGGAGAATGGAGTTCGGTCCGCGGGCGCTGGGGGGGCGAAGCATCCTCGGCGACGCCCGCGACCCGGAAATGCAGTCGCTCATCAACCGGAAGATCAAGTTCCGGGAATCTTTCCGCCCCTTCGCCCCGATCGTGCTCCGCGACCGGGCGGGGGAGTTCTTCCAATGGGGGCCCGGGGAGGAAAGCCCGTATATGCTCGTGGTCGCCCCGGTGGCGGAGTCCAAACGGAAACCGCCGCCGGGAGGGCTCCGCGGACTGGAGAAACTGAAGGCGATCCGAAGCGAAATTCCGGCGGTGACCCACGTCGACGGCTCCGCGCGGATCCAGACGGTCGACCCCGAAAGGCACCCGCGCCTCTTCCGGCTGCTCACGGCGTTCGCGGCGAAAACCGGTTGTCCCGTCATGATCAACACCAGCTTCAACGTCCGGGGGGAGCCGATCGTCTGCCGCCCCGAGGAAGCCTTCCGGTGCTTCATGGCCACGGACATGGACGTGCTGGTGATGGAGCGTTTCGTCCTGTTCAAGGAGGAGCAGGCGCGAGGGCGGGAGGGTCCCGCCGGGAGCTACGCCGGAGAATTCCCTCCGGACTGACGGGGTGGCCTGATGCAGATCGACAAGAATCCCTCGGGGCGGCAGCTGGCGGTTTTCGGGGTGTGCTGGCTCCTCTGCTTCGGTTTCTGGGGCGCCCGGGCTGCGGTCACCGGGGGCGTTTCGGTCCCGGCCGCGGCGCTGCTCACCGTCGCCGTTCTGGTCCCGGCCGCCGGCTGCCTGTGGCGGAAGGTCCTGCTGAAGGCCTACATCCTCACCTCGGCCGTCACCCGTCCCGTCGGGGCGGCGGTGTCGTTTCTGACGCTGGCGGCGGCCTACTACGGCGTCGTCACGCCGGTGGGGCTGATTCTGCGCCTGGCGGGGCATGACCCGATGAAGCGGCGGCTGGAGTCTTCGGCGACCAGCTACTGGGAGCCCCGGGAGCCGGAACACGACCCGGCCCGGTACTTCCATCAATATTGAGGGGGCGGCGATGAAACGGAAAGAATCCTATCCCGGAGGGCGCGGGGAGCGCGCGGACGCTTTCAGGAGGCAGGCGGAACGGAAACCGGGAGGGGTGGTTAAGGAACTCTTCCTGTTCCTGCTTCACAGCAAGAAATGGTGGCTCACGCCCATCATCATCGTGCTGCTGGCGCTCACGCTGATCGCCTTCCTCGGCGGCACCGGGGCGGCCCCCTTCATCTACACCCTTTTCTGAGCTCCGGGCGGCGGCTCTAGTCGCCGGCCAGGGACTGCAGCGCCCGGCGGGCTTCCGCGAAATCGGGCCGGATCTCCAGGGCGCGGCGGAGGCTGGCGGCGGCTTCCGCGCCGCGACCCAGCGCCGCGAGCGCCCTGGCGGCGCCGTAGAGGGCCAGCGGATCCCGCGCATCGATCTCCAGGGCCCTCCGGAAATGGGCCAGGGCCTCCCCGGGTTGCCCGCTCCCCGCCAGGAGGTTCCCCAGGTTGACGTGGGCGGCCGAAAAGGAGGGGTCGATCCGGGCCGCTTCCCGGTAGGCCGCGATCGCCTCCGGGATCAGCCCGCGATTGGCCAGCGCCATCCCGAGTCCGTAGCGGGCCAGCGAGCCGCCGGGATCGGCCTCGGCCGCCTTCCGGTACTCGGCGATCGCCTCGTCGAGGCGTCCCAGGCGGGCCAGCAGCCCCGCGAAGTTGACGCGCGCGGTGGTGAACCCGGGATCGGACTGCAGTACCGCGCGGTACTCGGCGATCGCCTCCTCGATCCTCCCGGTGGTGGCCAGGGAGAGAGCCAGGCCCGAGCGGGCGCGCCCGAGGTCGGGGTCCATCTCCAGGGCCCGGCGGTAACGGGCTTCGGCGGCTTCGGCGCGCCCCCTCTTCTGCTCGGCATCCCCGAAATCGGCGTAGAGCGACGGCTCGCCGGGATACCGTTCCAGCGCGGCGGTGAAATGGCCGATGGCGGCTTCCGGCTCCCCCGCATCCAGGAGGAACCGGCCGAAGCGGCGGTAGAGGACCGGGTCTTCCGGGGAAAACTCGAGCGCGGCCTCGTAGGTCGCGCGCGCCTCTTCGAAAGCCCCGGGCTCCTTCGCCCGTTCGACCAGGCGGCGCTGCTCCTCGCGGAGGGCGGCGACCCGGGAGTCGTTGTCCGCCTGATAGGTGAACGGGGGGCGGGACATGGCGCCCACCATCGTGGCGGCGGCCTGGGCCCGGTCCCAGGGCGTCAGCGCCAGCAGCCGGGCGCACTCCTCCGGACCGGGAACCGGGATGGAATCCCCGCGGGCCCCGAGCCCGGGGAGGGCGCGCTCCAGCCGGTCGAGGAAGAGGCGGGCCAGGAGGTAATTGCCCTCGAAATTCAAATGGACATGCTCGTAGAACAGGTCCGCCCCCGGGACGCCGCCGGCGGGTCCGCCCGCCTCGGAGAAGGCGAGTTCGGCATCGACTCCGTAGACCCCGGAATATTCCGGGGATGCGACCGCATCGCGCAGGATTTCGTTGATCGCGCCGTCGGCGCGGAAGCGCAGGGTGTCCAGGTCGCGCGCCCTGCCGAAATGCTCCCGCGCCTTTCCGGTTTCCCCGCTCTCCATCCGGCGGCGGGCGATGCGAAACTGCAGTTCCGCGTGCTGAGCGTCGATCCGGGCCGCCGCTTCGTAGGCCTCGAGCGCCTCCTCCGGGCGGCCCCGGGCTTCCAGGCCCTTCCCCCGGCGGAAGGCCTCTTCCCACCGGGCCAGGGCGGCGGCGGGGAGATCCCGGCCGTGCTCCGAGGCGAACGGGGCGCAGTCGCGCAGGTTGACAGCGACGGTGGAGACGATGACGGCCGCCCCCGATCCTCGCCCGGCGCGGATGATGTCCTCCAGGTTGCGGCGGAAGTTGTCGTAAACCTTCGGCAACCGGGGGTCATCGGCCGCCACCCGGTTGCCGAGGAACATCTCCATCCCCTGCCAGCGGGAAGGAGCCCGATCGGGGCGCAGCAGTTCGGGCAGCCGGCCCAGCAGCTGCCCGGTCCGGGTCGATTTCACCCCCAGGTTGGCCCGGATCAGGGGGAGGCTGGGGCTCCACCCCTGGAACACGGTTCCCGGCCCGTAGGGGCCCACGATTTCGTTGTTTCCCATATAGACGAGGAAGGCGTCGGGGGCAAGGGAGGCGCAGTCGCGGGCGATTTCGCGCACCGCGTGGGAGTTGATCGCGGTCATGGCCGTGTTGACGACCTCGAACGCCCGCCCCGGGTGGCGGCGGGCCAGCATCAGGCGCAACAGGCGCCCGAAGCCGAATTCGGGGTTCGGGACCCCCTGGGCGGCCGATTCGCCGAGCAGGAAAATCCGGAGGGTTCCCGGGGGCTTTTCATCGAGGTAGCCCGGCACCGGGCTCCGGGCCAGGGAAGGGGGGAAGAAGCGCCAACCGAAGCGGGGGTTGGTCTCCCAGGCGGCGGGACCGGGGGAAGGGATATAGAATCCCGCGGGATGCCCGAAGCCGCCCAGGCGCAGCCCCCCCTCCAACAGGAGCAGGAGGAGGGCCGACATCAGGATCCCGGCCGCCGCGGCCAGGGTGCGGGGATACCGCAGACGGGCCCCGGCCGCCCCCGGCGGGCCCGGTGGCGAGGCCCGTCGAGTACCCCGGGAATGACGGCTCGGCATGCGCTCCTCCTGGTGAATTAGTCGATAGATATTACAATGGGATAGGCATCGGGGTTGGAGGAGGGGGTGGAATCCGGAGTCGGCGAAGCGATGGCGCCCGGGATGGTACGAGTTAATTAATAGTATTGAATCGGTTTGCGGCGCGGCCGCCGCGGCGGATTCATGAAAGACGGTTTCAGCGACGGGCACATAATTTTCTTGACACCCCTGAAATCCGGGATAGGATAGGCCGACTGACTTTTTAAAAAGGTTGGTTGCTGCTTTAAAAGCTTTTTCTGCTTGAAAGGTTTTTCTGCTTGAAAAGTTTTTCTGCATGAAGAGTTTTTTCTGCACGGAAAATGCTTTTGGGGAAGAAGGGCCGCAAGAGCATTGTTTTGCTAACCCACCTCCTGCCCTGGCCGGAGTGCAAGTCTAAGGAGTTGTTTTACGAAGTGACACTACGAATCTCCAGTAGAAACAGCATGAGGAAAGCGATCCTCGCGATTGCGCTGCTGCCCCTGCTGCTGGTCGCGCAGGCGTTCGGACAATCCGCCAGCACCATCGGCGGGACGGTCATGGACACCTCGCAGGCGGTGCTACCGGGTGCCAATATCACGGCAACCAACACCCAGACCGGCGTGGTATCGAAGACGGTGGCCAACAACGCGGGCATCTACAATTTCCCCAGCCTACAGCCTGGTGTTTACCAGGTGGTTGCGGAAATGAACGGTTTTCAGACAGCCAACAAGACGGATGTCAAACTGGGACTGGGTTCACAGGTCCGGTTGAACTTCGAATTGGTAGTGGCGGGGGTGGAGACGGAAGTCGAGGTCTTCACCAGCGCCGAGAACTTGATGCTGGAATCGGGGTCCTCCACCGGGACCGTGCTCCAGCAGGAATCGGTCACCGAGCTGCCTCTGGCCTCGAATGACGTGATGGACCTCATCAACGTGATGGGCGGCGTGGTCAAGGCCGAAGACCCCATCTTTCAGAACAACACCCAGACGTTCGCCGGCGTAGCCGCCGGGAACATCAACATTCAGCGTGACGGGATCACGGTGAATGAAGTCCGCTACAATTCCGGCATCGTGTCGCCCATCCGCATCAACCAGGAAATGGTGGGCGAGTTCAAGATGGTGCTCTCCCCGGTGGACGCGGAGATGGGGCGCGGCGCGGGACAGGTGCAGATCCTGACCAAGTCGGGCGCCAACGCGTTTCACGGGTCGGGGGTCTGGAACATCCAGAACACCGCCCTGGACGCCGTGGAGTGGTACAAGAAGCGTAACGGCGAATCGACCGACTGGCGCAACCTCAACAATTACACCCTCAGCGCCAGCGGCCCGATCATCAAGAACAGGACCTTCTTCTTCGCGACCTGGGACCAGCAGATCGTCCGCTCCAAGGCGGTTGCGAACCCGCGCGTGCTGACCGACTGCGCGCGCAAGGGGATCTTCCGCTACCTGGATGGCTGGGTGAACACCGCCAACAACCCGGAGCTGTTCGTCCAGGAATACGGGACGACGCCCACGCGCAACGTGGTCAACGCCGACGGCACCCCCATCTACGACTACACCTACACGGGGGGGGACCTGAAGGATGAGACGGTCACCTCCGAGCTGAGGTACGAGAGCGTGTTCGGGCAGCTGACGAACGAGGCGCGGGCGCAGATCGCGGCCGATCCGCTCAACTGCTCGCAGTTCAACTTCTCCGCGACCAACACCGGCGTTGTGCCCGACACGGCGTGGGACCAGTACCGCAACGGGTACGACGCGAGCGGCTACATCGAGCGCTTCACGGACATGATGCCGCGGGCGAACGCGTTCGACACCGGCGACGGCTTCAACGTGGCCTCGCACAAGTGGACGCGCGTGCTGCACGGCAGCGACACGGTGTTCGGCTCGGGCGAGGACAACGAGCGCAAGTCGATCACGATGAAGATCGACCACAACATCAACAACGCGCACCGCGCGAGCGGGACGTACACCTACGAAAGCGACTACGGCGAGGACGCCTATGCGACCTGGCCGAACGGCTACGGCGGCGCCGTGGACCGCAACCCGCAGAGCTTCACCATCTCGCTGACGTCGACCCTGCGGCCGACGCTCCTCAACGAGTTCCGCTTCGGGCTCTCGCGCACGCGCACCCACACGCGCGAGGCTCTGACCAATCCGAAGAACGGCGACAAGATGAGGGAGATCCTCGATTACCTCATGCCGACCACGGCGGAGAACTTCCCGAACTACACGGGATACCCGCTCGTCATCGGCGCCGGCAGCGGCTCGATGGAGTTCGCCACGGATACGATGAACTGGTTCTTCCAGTCCAGCTCGAGCCATCCGTACGGCAGCCGCGGCAACCTCCCCACCACCTGGGGCGGCGTGGACCCGCGCTGGTCGTTCTCCGACACCCTCACCTGGATGCGGGGGGCCCACTCCCTGAAGGGCGGGTTCGAGTACCGCCAGGCGAAGTCGTGGCAGGAAAACAACGGCGCCGGCGGTTTTGTCAATTCCGCCAATACCTTCCCCTCGGTCAGGGGTGGCACGATCAACACCTCGGCCTATGAGCCCGGAACCTTTTCCAGCCTAGCGGAAGGCTCCTGGGAAGGCATGGCCGGATTGGACGATTCTTCCGTTACCGGGAGCTATCCCAACGCCTACGCCCTGCTGACCTATTTCGCCGGCTCGGTGGGCAACATCCGCCAGTACTTCTACGCCAACTCGGCTGAGGATCTGACGTGGAACGACCCGAGCCAGGGGGAACTGAACCAGATTGTGGATCTGCGCAACCGGGAGTTCAGCTTCTTCTTCAAGGACGACTGGAAGGTCAACAACAGCCTGACCCTGAACCTGGGTTTCCGCTACGAGTACTACGGGATTCCGTGGGAAAACAGCGGAATGACGGCGGCACTCGCGGGCGGCAGTTCCAGCCTGTGGGGCATCTCCGGCGGCGACTTCAGCACCTGGATGCCGGCCGACCCGGCTGCGCAGCAGGAGGGCGACCTGACGGCCTACCAGTTCGTGGGCCCGAATTCCCCGAACCCGGACATCAGCCCGTGGAACAAGGACCAGAACAACTTCGCCCCTCACGTCGGCTTCGCGTGGCAGCTCCCCTGGTTCGGAAAAGGGAAGACGACGCTGCGCGGCGGCTACTCGGTGA